>CALLYL010000479.1 GCA_937859535.1 uncultured Myxococcales bacterium | reverse complement strand
TGTCAGCGAATCAAAACAGCAACCACTTGTCGTTAGCAGCAAAGTCACCAACTGCATTTTTGGTAAAAATTCAGGCTCTGCTGGTTGCCTTGGTATCGAACCTATGGCATATGATTGGAGGACATATTTTGTTCCGAATCCAGAAAAGGGAACCCTGTGGCTAAGAGAGTTCTTGGCAGCGATTGGCCCATCGGTGATTAATCCCTTGATGACTGGTGGCGAAAGTAGCTACTACGACTCGGAGACTGATCGGGATTTTTGGGGCAACCTAAGGACGGCGTCTCCATGTAGAGGTGCTTTTGCATTCCAGAGGCTGCTAGATATTGCTCCTGACAGTGACCTTAGAAAGGGATGGCGCGGCGGCGATCTTTACTCCTTCTCGAACACAGCAGCTTCATTGTTAGTTCCAGATATGTGGAAGTTGCCACCAGTTCTTGTTGGCGTAGATTGGAAATAGAGCGACAATCCGTGCCAGAGTCGGCGATGGCGACAGATTCCCTCGGAGCGGTTGCCAGCACTGCGTGTTCTGGAGTTCCGCGTTCCTGCTGACGTGCTTGTATCAATGAGAGTTCCAGCTTCGGAGTCTGAGCCCTCCATCGCCGATGCAACTCCGGTGGTCGCAGAGACTCGATCGGTAGTTGCGACTTCAGTAGAGTTTCGGAGCGGACGTTCGAATGCCGAGCGTCGCCGCTTCCTTGGCTTCGCCCGCCGCCGTCGTGTGGCGAAGCTGAGCCTCTGCTCTGTCCGTAGCCGCCGGATCGTGCTCCCTGAGCAAGGGGAGCACTGTCTCTGGTTGCTGAAATCGGAAAATCAAGTTGGTATTTTCGACCCGATCATCAGCACGACCCGACAAGAGGACGATAGGACAGTGCGGGCTGCGCCCATCGTTAGCGAACGCAGTATCCACCACGGAGTCGTCCATCCGGCAGAGTGAACTTGCCGTCAGTTGTCAGGTTACATAGCTCGTTAGCTGGACAATCAATCCGCGATGCGCAGCGATATTCGCAGATATTATTTACGCAACCGCCCATAAACATTGGGTCCGCACATTCGGTCGATTGTGTACAGCTTTGGCCGCGAGAAGTTGACACTTTTCCGAATTGAATTGCTCGTGATTAACTGATTAGAGACAGGTTGTCTCCTTGCCAGGCCCAGACTGCCCAGAAGTATACTCCATTCGGAGGAATCACTGGAGGTCTTGAGCTTACAATCTTTCCGTCTTTCACTTTTACAGATTGGCCATCCGTGAATCTGACCGCCCCTTCTGACCCGCCCAGGCCACTGTGCCACATCCACACTATTTGCTCGCTGTTCTTGTTCTGAATTCGTTTTCTCCCTTGAACTATCTCTATGCGAAGTCTCTCTGGTAACAACGCCATCATTACCTCCTTTTGCCCAGTTGGAGGCCATTTGAAGACAGTATCGTCAGTATATTGGTCGTTCGGAAGCGGTGATTGAAGAATAATACCAATTTCATATGGAGCATGTAGCATTGATATCGTACACAATGATCGGCTCACATCGCATCCCGCTATTTCGACACATTCTGAGCCACCACGCGTACTACTGCATTGACCAACTGTACTAAAACACTGACCAACATCACAGATCGCATAATCATAACTGCATTGACTAGATATTTGACATCCAGCGCCATTACCACCACCACCACCACTACAGCCTTAGCAGTAAGCTCCGCAGGCGGATGGTGCCAGACGCCGTGGTCATTCGTATGACGCGCTTGCCTTGCAGCCCTCGAATCGGACCGGATCAAGCAGATTGGCTCTACGCGGCCACTTTGGAAGGGCGACAACGCAATAGCGAAGATGTCAGCACAAACTTAACACCGCAGAGGGAGCGCGTCACATCCTATGCGTCAATCAGCCGACGATGTAGGTGGCCTGCCAATGACATGACGAAACGGCACACCAGAGAGGTCCGACCAAGCCCCCTCATCCAAGCCCGGTCAGAACGAACAGAATAGCAAGCTCACCAACGTATCGGGCTGCCGCTGCGCTTTTCCGCAAACCATGAGAGGCGCGCCAAGTCAGTTGTAGGAGCGCCAGGTTCGGCTCCGCTGACTATCAGCGCTCTGCGCAGATAGCATGCCTGATTTGGGCAGTCTGAACTGGGGGCCGCGCATCGCTGAGCGCCGCTAGCACTCGTCAACCAGTCCGCAAGGCTCAGATGGGAATTCTGTTTTGCGGAACGGCTGAGTCGCTTTTCTCAACGGGGAGCTTGTTCAGTCC
>CALLYL010000478.1 GCA_937859535.1 uncultured Myxococcales bacterium | reverse complement strand
GGAGTCGTGAGGAACGATTCGCGGAGCTTACCGAGGTCCGGCACTCTTCATGTCGGACTATCTCCCCATCGAGAAAGCTGACTCAATCGTTCCGAAGAACAGAATTCCCGTCTGAGCCTTGCGGAATGGTTGGCGAGGTAGGCCTAGATCTCGCAGCAAGGCTCCAGGGCAGGCGGTTAGTGCAGACGGAGTGGACGCAAAACCGGAGTCGACAAGTGTTCTGCATCCCAGCGAACTGCCGTTGGGGGACATGATCGATCGAGTCGTTGTTGTCGTACCCGGTTCACTCGGTCGAGCACTCAGGCGGATCACAATTGGCTGCCGCAGGTTCTGCTAGGGCTTGCATCGGGGCGGGTGACTTGGACATGCTCTTCTATTAGCTTGGTGAAAGCATGTTCTTGCTCCTGGTTCGCAACCTGAGCTTTGTGTTCCTGGCTTTTGCTGCTTCTGCCTACGTGAACGTCGTGCCACAGCTTGTCTATGCACGTACGGCACCCGGCGCCAAGTCACTGTGGCTGTCCGCCACGCTACTGATCGGCACCATGGCTTGTGTTGCTGCCGTTGAGTGGGCACGTCGGTTCGGCTATGGAACAAGACCGAAGCTGTTCGGCAGCCTGATCACGCTCGCTCTCTTGGCGATTCTGAGCGCATCAAGCGGCATCACCCAGCCGTGGAACTTCGCCATTTTATGCGTGATGCTGCGCGCACTCTGTCAGTACGCATCGCAGGAAACGGATCGCCGGGCTGCGGCATTGGCGGGTGCCGCAGCGCGTGGGAAGAATGACACGACCAGTCTCTCCATGCGCTTTGCAGGCATGCTGGCTGGACCTCTGTTTGTGGGGCAACATCCAGAGTTCGATCGTTTGAGCGCAGGGGTTTACATGGTACTGGCTGCACTGGCTCTGTGGAGTGTTGTCGCAGTGGCGAAGGCCCCAGCGATCCGAGCAGAGGCCATCCAAACGGAATCCGCTGTCGATGAGCTGCCACTCGATCGAAGCGACCGCTTGCTCATCTGGGCGGCGCGGCTGTGCTTCGCTTGTTTCGCCATGCTCACCGCGTGCCTCATGTATGTCCTCAGAGACATTCATGGACTCGCTGATGCCGCACGTCGTTGCAGCCTGCTGATTACCAGCGCATTTGGTGCCGCGATGCTGGCCACGCCGCTTCTCGCGATGCTCAGGAGCCGACTTTTTTCAAAGCGTACGCTGTCCGGCATGCTGCCAGCGCCGCTCGGAATCATCGCTGCCGGACTCCTGATGCCATTGCCTTCCGCTGGAAACATTGGGCATTCGATTGCAGGTGCGGTCGTGTTGGGAATCGCCTTTGCAGATTTTCAGTTGTCTTTTCGTGACTATGCATCTCATCAAGCGATCGAACGCGGACGAAAGGCACTGCTTGCGGTCTTCAACAACCTATCGAACACGAGCGCGCTGCTCGCTTTCGGCGTCATGCTGGTCCTGTCCGTGGTCGCTCGTTTGCTCAACGCCAACCCTGCACACTCCTTTTCTTTGGGAGTCGCAATCTTGGGTTTGTGCGCATTTTTGGTAACTGTCTGGGCTCGACGCGCCTATCTGCGTACCGAGCGCTGACACCTCCGCTCTGCCAGTGGGTTTTCCACTGGTTCTGGTTGGTTGTCGAGGGGCATGACAGCGGTCCTCTGTCAGAGGTCACCGTAGCGTGCGACACATGCAATCCTTGAGAATTGTGCCATACTGATTTTCTGTGTCTGGGGGCGACGCTCTTCCCGCTGCTCACGGAATGCCCGGTAAGCCATGGGAATCGCAATGGATTGGAGGGAATTCGTTTGCGCCCCTCGATGAGAGATGTCTGTCGCAAGTGTCTCGATAGGCACCGCTTTTGCGAAGCCTGAGGTGAATCGAGCTGGTGCTGCCAGTTCACATGATTTTGATGCGCAGGAGTTTTTTCGATGACGTTTCGGTCTTTTGGCGAGATTCTTCAGCGTCGTGCGCTGAGTCACAGCAATGCTGGCTACACCTATCTGGTCGATGGCGAGCAGGAGGAGTCCTTTCTTTCCTATGCCGCGCTCGACGCTCACGCACGTTCTGTCGCGAAGGTTCTACGTGAACGCGGACTCAGCCACGAGCAAGTGATCCTGCTGTTCCCACCCGGACTCGAGTTCATCTCTGCGTTGTTTGGCTGTTTCTACGAAGGTGTCGTGGCGGTTCCACTCGCACCGCCCAATCCCAAGCGTCTGTCGGATGAGCTGCGACGGATGGCGATCTTGGCACGTGACGCACGAGCATCCGCAGTCCTGACAACCCAGATGTTCTACGCGATCCTTCAGAGCCTGCCGGACATCGATCCAGCCATCGCGGGACTGAACTTCGTCCTCTTTGAAGACGCCATCGCGCAGCCAGCTTTGGATTGGGAACCGCCGCGCATGGACCCAGATCGCCTTGCGTTTCTGCAGTACACATCGGGCTCAACGGGGATTCCCAAAGGCGTCATGGTGACGCACGAGAACCTTATCGCGAACGCGCTGTTTCTTCAGCGCGCCTGCAAGCTCGACGAACACACAGTCGGGGTGAGCTGGCTTCCGACCTTCCATGACTTTGGATTGATTGGATTTGTGCTGCAGCCAGTTTTCATCGGTGGACGCTGCACGATCATGTCACCGCTCGCTTTTCTACAGCGTCCGGCGCGCTGGCTTCAGGCCATCAGTCGCTATCACGCAACCGGCAGCGGTGCCCCCAATTTTGCATTTGAGCTGTGCGTTCGCAGGATCACCGATGCGGAGTGTGAATCGCTCGACCTCAGCTCTTGGCGGATCGCGCAATGTGCAGCCGAGCCAGTTCGCAAGAGCACGCTCGATCGGTTTACCCAGCGGTTTGGACCCTATGGCTTCCGCTCGTCTGCGTTTATACCCTGTTACGGACTCGCGGAATCGACGCTGCTCACCACTGCCGCCCCCCTTGATCGAGGCATGTTGGCGCACGACTTTTCCGCCAGCGGGCTCCAAGAAGGAACCGCACGGCTTTCGCGGCCAAACGAGTCTTCTGTGCGCACACTGGTCGCACTGGGTCTCGCCGACCAAGTCGCCAAGCTGGCGATCGTATCGACAGCATCCAATTCCCGGCTTCCCGACGGTGAAGTGGGCGAAATTTGGCTCCAGGGTCCGAGTGTGACCGCCGGTTATTTTGGCCAGCCAGAGCAGACCGCACAGACCTTTCACGCTGAGCTGACGAATGAACCAGGCTCACGGTATCTGCGCACCGGTGATCTCGGGTTTGTGCACGACGGCGAGCTGTTCATGACCGGTCGACTGAAAGACCTGCTGATCGTCGCCGGACGCAACCACTATCCGCAGGATCTGGAACTGACCGTCGAGTCA
>CALLYL010000477.1 GCA_937859535.1 uncultured Myxococcales bacterium | reverse complement strand
TTGCGCCGCCACCGTTTCCACCACATCGTACGAGTCCAGCTTTTGCAATGTATCGAAGTAGTCGTACGCCCCGCCCGAGCAGCCGGTTCCGCGCACGTTCACGCCCACTGTGGCATAGCCGTTCATCGCCGCCAGCATCGCGCTGGGATCGTTCGGTGGATCGCATAGCGCTGGGAATCCCGAGCACAGACCCGAGAATTGATCGTAGGGCTTGCCCGGCTTCGAGGGATCGTAGCCCGAGTAGTTCACCACCGTGGGATACGGCCCCTTTTCGATCGGTCCCGGCAGCGTGATGTACACCGACAGCGTGGTGCCGTCGCGGGTCGTGATGTAGCCGAAGCCCGGCTGAAGCTGTTGATTCTTGTAAAACGACGGGTCTTTGCGGCTCGATTCGATCGAGTAGACGGTCAGTGCCCCCGTTCGATCTTCGGTTTCGCCGTCGGCTCGGCGGATGATGTAGCCGCTACCGGGCTTCACCTTGCGGAATAGGAAGCTGCCTAGCTCATCGGCGATGCCCGATTGCAAAAGCACTCCACTCGAATCGAGTAGCTGCAGAGTGGCACCCACCTTAGCGTGTGTGACCGCGAGCTGTTCGATGCTCTCACGGACGCTGAAGCTCGCTTTGGGGGGAAGCTGCTCCTCGCCACAACCAGAACACAACGCGGCGCAGGTGGCCGCTACGGTTAGAAGTCGTCGCATGCGCCGGAGCATACTTATTTCAGGTGGGCGCGGGTGATCCTTGTTGCGCCCAGGCTTTTCGCGTATGACCAGAGGTGGTTTCCAACCGATGAGCAAAGAGCGGCATCAGCGCGACGATACGAATGTAGTCCTCGACCGAAAGGTGGCTTCCAAGGTGAAGCCGCCGCGCATGTACAAGGTCTTGCTGCACAACGACGACTACACCACGATGGAGTTCGTGGTCGCGATCCTCGAGACGGTGTTCCATCACTCGAACGCCTCGGCGATGCAGATCATGCTCCACATCCATCAAAACGGCGTCGGCGTCGCGGGTGTCTTTACCTATGAAGTGGCTGAGTCGAAGGTGACCAAGGTCATGACGCTGGCCCGCGAAAACAAGTTCCCGCTGCTGTGCACCTGTGAACCGGAGTGATCGGGGCGTCGTTACGCGGTGCTCGGTTTTTCGTCGAGGGCAACGGTGTGATGGAAGTCGTGGTAGTTGATGACGCGGCGACCTTGCTCATCCACCTTGAGGATGTCCACGAATCGGTGCCCAAACACGATGTCGTGCGTGCGGTAGCCGTGACGGGCATGGACGTTTTGGGCAAGCGTGTTGTCGATGCCCATGAACGTCACCACCAGCTCGACGCTTCCTGCAAGGAGTGACTCGACCGTGGCACCGGCGAGCATGCTCTTTTCGTCGATGACGTGCGTGGCCGTCCAGGTCAGCGCAAACACCGGCGACTGACTACGAGTGAGCGGTAGCTCATAGAAGCGACGGACCTGTTCGCCTTCTACCGTGCGCTCGGTTCGGAACAGCCACAGCCGCAACTGCGCTTCCACGACCTGATTTCCGCGCTCGTTGGCAACCCGGAACACCAGCGAGTGGACCCCATCGCGAACGGTCATGATCGCGACGCGACTAAACAAAATCCGTGCAGTGGGACGGGAAAACTTCGCGAAGAACAGTCCGGTCATCACTGCGGTGGTCATCATGCCGAACAACGACTCGAAGGTGACCACCAGGTGGCAAAACGCGCCGACCGGGGCCATCTTGCCGTAGCCGATGGTCGCCATGGTCTGCACGCTAAAGGCATAGGCGTCACCGAACGAACCGGGACGAGCGTTTTCAATCCCGCCCGGCTCCAGCAAATACAGCGATGCAAAGAGCGTGTTGCTCAGCAGATAGAACAGCACCAGCGAGCCGAGAAAGCGCGGCCAGGTGGTACCGATCAGTCGGTGGTAGATGTCACTAAACGGCACCCGCTTGAGACCGAGCCGCCGAACGTTGATCGTTCCATCGCGGTTGACGATCGAGGGTGTGCTGTTTGGGGGTTGGGGTTTGGCCACGTTTACTGCCCATCTTATCCAGCGACAATGGGCAGACCTAGTGCCATTCGTAGGCCGATCTCCGCTCGGGCGTGGCTGTGATGCGCACGCAGGAATCCAAGACCCGCATCGCGCAGCCTGAGCCGCAGCGCTGTGTCCCCGCACAACAGGGCCAACCGCTCTGCAAAGCCTGCGGGATCATCGCTGATCAGCACTTCACGATGATCGACCAGCGGCAGTCCCGAGGCACCATCGCGGGTGGTCACCGTGGGCACTCCCAGCCGCAGCGAGTCGAGCAGTTTGATCCGCACCCCGGAACCGCCAAACACCGGAGCCGCCATGGCTGCCGCCCCCGTCACAAACTCGCGTAGATCGGTCACAAAGCCAATCACCTGGATACCCGGACCCTGCCAGCCTGGTGGAACCACGAGCTGTCCGTTCGTGCTCGTGGACAGACCCGAGCCGGCAATGGTCAGCGTCGCCTGTGGAATCTTGCTACGGACCAGCGGCCATACCTTCTGACACAGCCAGTCGAGTCCCGCGACATTCGGATGCCACGTCAGGTTGCCCACATAGACGATGCGTGGCGGCAGATTCGACGGCAGCTCGACCGGATGAGTGGTGACTGTTGGCGGCACAACCAGCGGCTGGATCGCTCGGCCTTGCCTCTGCCACACCAGCTTGCGCAGCTCCTCTGCGTCACGCTCCGAGATCGCGACGGTGGCATCGACCGCGGCCAAGATCCGCGCTTCGTACTCGGCGGCGGCCTGCGCTTCTCGTTCGGCCAACAGACGCAGCGGCTGCCGCTGACGCGTCGCGAACTGCTCGAAGAACTCACTTTCGACGTTGTGACATTCCAGAACCACCCGCGCTGTCGGGCACAGCCGACGAACGAGCGGCAAGTGGACCGCCATGCCCAAGTGATCGATGTACACCACGTCCCACGGCTCCTCGGGGCGCTCCGGCTGAAGCTGCTCGGTCAGCGCCTGCTCCACCGATCGAGAGAGCCACTTGCCGAGCAGATACGGCGTTCCTTGGAGCACGCGGCGCAGCGCGACCTCGGCCAGCTTGCGACGATGCTGGCGTAGGTGAATCGGATGATCGACCGGCGGCACCACCTGCAAGGACACCGGACCCCCCAGCGCCCGGGCCAGCTCTCGCCGCTCTTCATCCGATACAGAGACTTCACACAGCGAAAACAGGCGCAGCCGACTGACTTCCGGTTGCGCGACGAGCAATCGAAGCTGACTCAGCGAACGCACCCGTCCGCCATGCAGCGGCGGCCAGGGAAACTCGGTGGTGAGATAAAAGACCCGCATCGCGGCTGCCACGATCGCATAGATCGTCCGGCTTTACGGCATACACGCAACCAAGCCGTGGTATGCGTGAGATTCTTTGGAAAGCGAGGAGACATGGCAGAGCTCACCTTCACCCTCAACGGACTTGAGCGCACCGAGCAGATATCAGAAGACACCAGCTTGCTCGAGCTGTTACGCGAGCGATGCCGGCTCACGTCTCCTAAGGATGCCTGTGCACCGTCGGGGCAGTGCGGAGCCTGCGTGGTTCTGGTCGATGGCGACAAAAAGACGGCGTGCGCGTTTCCAGCCCACAAGGTCGCCGGTCGCAGCGTCGTCACCCTCGAAGGACTGAGCAGTCGTGAGCGGGACGCGCTCGGGGGAGCGTTTGCCGAAAGCGGGGCCGTTCAGTGCGGCTTCTGCATTCCCGGCATGGTGATGTGCGGCAAGCATCTCATCGACAAGAACCCCTGTCCGTCGCGAGCCGAGATTGGCAAGTCCCTGTCGGGTCACATCTGCCGCTGCACCGGCTACGTCAAGATCGTCGATGCCATCGAGCAAGCGGCGGGCACGTTGCGTGGTGAGCCGCTGCCCTCCTGCAATCGGACCGGCCAGGTCGGCACCGCGCTGCCGCGCTTCCGGGGCAAAGAGATGGCACTCGGTGAGTTCCAATATCTCGACGATCTTTCGGCCCCCCACATGCTGCACGGGGCGCTGGTCCTGTCGGCTCATCCGCGTGCCAAGGTGCTGTCGATCGATACCGCTGCCGCCCGCGCCCTACCCGGTGTCGTGGCGGTGATTGGGGCTTCGGACGTACCCGGCCCCCGCTACCAAGGGCTCATCTATCGCGACTGGCCGATCTTTGTCGCAGTCGGGGAAGAGACCCGCTACGTCGGCGATGTCCTGTGCGCAGTGGCCGCCGAAACCCGCGAGATCGCTCGTCAGGCCGCCGCGCTCGTGGCCGTGCAGTACGAAGTGCTCACGCCGCTCAGCAGTCCCGAAGCGGCCCTGGCCGAGGGCGCACCGCTGCTTCACCCCGAAAATGGCCATGCCGACAACCTGCTCTCGACGTCGAAAGTGACCCGTGGCGATGTCGTGGCCGCTGAAGCAGCCAGCGCGTTGGTGGTCGAAGAGACCTTCCGCACCCAGTTTATCGAGCACGCCTTTATGGAGCCCGAGAGCTGTCTCGCGGTTCCGGTGGGCGCGCTCGATATCGACGGGCTGCCCGCCACCACCCTCCATGTCTATTCGCAAGGGCAGGGCGTCTACGACGATCTGCGTCAGCTTTCGTCCGCGCTGGCCCTTCCCGAAGACAAGGTCCGGGTAACGCTCGTCTCGGCGGGCGGTGCCTTTGGCGGCAAAGAGGATCTCTCGGTCCAGGCCCAGACCGCGCTGCTCGCCCAGGTGACGGGCCGTCCGGTCAAGCTGACCATCGATCGCGTCGAGTCGATTCGCCTGCATCCCAAGCGCCATCCGTTGACCATGCGCTATCGCGTCGGCTGCGCGGCGGACGGGCGGCTGACCTTTGTGAAGGTGGATCTCGTCGGCGACAAGGGGGCGTACGCTTCCGTGGGCAGCAAGGTCATCGAGCGCGCCTGTGGTCACGCCACCGGGGCCTACGACGTCGAGCACGTCGATGTCAAAGGCATCGCCGTCTATACCAACAACCCCCCATGCGGAGCGATGCGTGGCTTCGGGGCCAACCAAGCCAACTTTGCGATGGAGTCGGTCCTCGACATGCTCGCGGAACAGCTCGGCATGGACGCTTGGGAGATTCGCTATCGCAATGCGCTCTACGATGGAGCGACGTTCTGTTCGGGACAGAAGCTGCAAGCGGTCGGGCTCAAGCAGACCCTCGATGCCGTAAAGCCTCACTATCTGGCGGCACGGGCAGCGGGCAAAGCGGTTGGACTCGCCTGCGGCATCAAGAACGTCGGCATTGGCAACGGCATGGCCGACCTTGGCCGCGCCGCGCTGATGGTCAACCCCGACGGCACCATCACCATCGCCAACGGCTACACCGAGATGGGCCAGGGGCTCTTTACGATCCTCATCCAGGTCGCCTCGACCGTCACCGGCCTGCCGCCCGAGATCTTCACCGCGACGGTTGATACTGCGGACAAGGTTCCTTCCGGCATGACCACCGCATCACGGGCCACGGTGTGCGCGGGTCGTGCGGTGATGGATGCCGCCGAAAAGCTCAAGGCCGCACTGCAAACGGCCTCCCTGGCAGAGCTAGCCGGTCGTCGCTTTGACGGCGTGTTTGTGTTCGACAAGACCTCGCCGCTTGGCTCTGACGTCAAAGATCCCATCACCCACCTGTCCTTCGGGTACGCCACCCAGCTTTGCATCCTCGATGCCACCGGCAAGGTCGAGCGGGTGGTGGCCGCCCATGATGTCGGGCGGACGCTCAACCCCAAGCTCCTCGCCGGACAGATCGAAGGCTCGATCCACATGGGACTCGGCTTTGCGCTCACCGAGGAGCTGGTCGTCGAAGGCAGCGAGATCAAAAACCCCACCCTGCGCGGCATTGGCATCATCCGTGCCGAGCCGATGCCCGCGATCGACGTCCTGCTGATCGAAGAACCCGAGCCAAACGGTCCCTTTGGTGCCAAAGGCGTCGGCGAGATCGGCCTGGTCCCCACCGCCCCCGCTGTCGCCAACGCGCTCTATCAGTTCGACAAAGTGCGGCGCTTTAGCCTCCCCATGCGCGACTCCGCCGCCGCCCGCGCCCTCCATCCCCAACCGAAGCGCGCCGCCCGTACCTAGACCTAGGTCGCCATACTGGCCCGGGAAGGGGTTGCGGGGGCTTGTATGTCGAACAAAGTAGGCCCGGGAAGGGGTTGCGGGGGCTTGTATGTCGAACAAAGTAGGCCCGGGAAGGGGTTGCGGGGGCTTGTATGTCGAACAAAGCGACACAATCAACACGCGGCTACGGTTCCCCCACCGAAAGGCCGACTGGGGAGATGAAGGGGAGCTGGCCTTCGCGGACGAAATACGCCCCGGTCTGTCGCTGCTCACCGGGGGTGGTGAATCGGTATTGGTAGTGGTGGACGCGGACCTGGGTGGGGCGGCGGCCTTGGAAGGGGTCGGACGCCAGTAGCCACATCACATCGGGCGAGCCTTCGAGGATGCGTAGCAGCAGCACTTCGAGCCATGGGCTGTCGCTGGGCTTGGCCATCGCTGCGAACCAAAACTGCCAGTCGAGTCGGGGCTGATGCGGGGTGTTCCAGCGCGGGGCGCGATGTACGTCGCCGGGCTTCCAGCGCAGCGGGTACTCGCGCCAGGTGACGCCGTCTTGGCTGCCCTCGATCACCAGCTCTGGCCGGGTGGTGGTCATCGACGCGAACGGTCCGTAGTGTGATACCGCCTGAAGCGGAGCGGTCAGCCGCATGGCCTGGCGAATCAGCGGCGGCACACTCGTCCGGTTGCGTACCGTCCACAGCAGATGACCCAGGCTGGCGGTACACAGCAGCGCTGCGATAAGTAGCCTCGGGAATCCCCACCACAGCGAGGATTGCGTTTGCGCTCGACTTGGCTCGTCCATGTCCCAAGCGGGCTCGGGACGCAGTCGGGACAGCCACTCGGGCGGTGCGAGGAGGAGGCACAGCAGCAGCACCTCCAGGTTGAAGTAGCCGTAGTTGCCCGTCAGCAAGATCCCAAGCTGGAGCAGCACGATCGGCCACACCAGCACGCGACGCCAGCTTGGCACAACGAGGCCGAGCGGTAGCAGTGTCTCGGTCACCAACGTGACGACCACCAGTGCTTTCTTTACCACGGACGGCAGCGCGTGGGCGTAGTAGCCAAGCAGGGTCGGCAGCGGCTGCGTCTCGAAGTGATAGTGGAGCGCCGTCAGGTTGCGCCAGGTCGGGTCGTCCGCCGCGAGCTTCACCCATCCCGACCCAAACAGGAGCCGGATGAGCAGCCACAGCAAAAGCCAGCGCCCAATCGCCACCAGCACCAGCGGCTCAGGCCGACGCCAGCCGATGGGAACCGCCAGCAGCGCCAGCAGACCGATCTCGGACAGCAGCGCATCCCACTGAAAGGATAGAAAGGGCCCGCCAATCGACAGAAAACTCAGGTGACACAGCCACGCGAGCGCGAGCATCGGCCAGACCAGGCGCAGCGCGAACACCAGCAAACCCGACATAAGCCCCAGTCCACACACCAGCAACAGCGCGGTGTTGGTCGAGCTGAGCCAAAACAGGGTCGGCAGCAGCGCGTACTTACGCGGGCCAAACTCAGAGGCGATCGAGCCGAGCATGACCTGGGTGGGGAGAAGTCCGTGCTCGCCAAAGAGACCGGCGACCTGGGGCCATAGCGACGCGAAGGCGATGAAGTAGAGCAGACCGAGCAGCCGCACAAACAGCGCGTCCCGACCTGCGGACAGGGGCAGATTGGGCAGTTCCGTGGGGAGGAGCCACGCCCGAAGGCGCTGTCGAAGCGTGCCGACGCTCACTGTTTTTCGACGACGGGGCTCGCTTTGGCAGGCCGACTGTCGAGGTAAAAGAGCACACCCGCAGTCACCCCAAGTACGCCCGCGCCGACCAGCATAGTGACGCCGGGGGCGAGGTTGTCGTACTTGTTCGGACAGTGATAGCCGGACAGGCCAAGGTCGGGACACTCGGCCGTGAACACCGGGTCGTTGTGCTTGTAGAGCAGGGCCACGCCACCAGCGATGAGTCCGACCGCGCCGACGGTCGCTGCCACGCCGAGGCCGGTCATCCAAGAGCGACGACCGCTCTGGGCGTTCAAGCTGAGTCGCAGCATCATCGGCTGGGTACCTGCGGCCAGCTCGACTTGCTGATGGACGCGGTGGTGGGCTTGATCTTGGACGACCAAGTTGTGCACACCGACTGCCAGCAGGTACGACGCCGGGGTGCGTTCGCTGCGAGGGACGCCGTCAATCGTGACGGTGGCACCGGGCGGTTCGGTTTCGACGATCAGGATGCCGCTTTCGCCAATACGCGGATCCGTCGTCTGAGGGCCACGCGGCGGGACTTCACGCGTGAGCCGCTCGGCGGCGTGGATGATCATCTGGCGGACGTCATCGGTGCTACAGACATCACAGCGCTCTTGAATGGGCGTCGAGCTTTGGCCAGAAAACAGGTCGCGCATCTGGAGCCGCATTGAAAACGTCGATAGCTCTAGGCGCTGCACTTCACCTTCGATGACGCGGCGGACCCCAAGGACTTGTGCCAGCCGCCCGTAGCAGCTTGCGGTGGTACAGCCCAGGAGGCGTAGCTCGCTGCCGAGAAGGCTTTCGACCTCTTGCTGGCTCCGTACCGAGTAGCCGCCTCGTGAAACGGTGGTAATTAGGCTGCCTCGTAGGTCGGCGGCGACTTCTTCGGCCATGCCCGAGATGGCGATCGGCTCACTTGGCAGCGGTTCACTCTGATTCTGCGGCACCCGAGCGGCTACTGGGGAAGCCAAGCTCCCAAGCAGCACAAAGAGAAGCGCCGCAGTGGAGCGCCTCCGTAAGCCAGTTTGAACCATGACAGTTATAAGAATCGCACGGTGGCGGTCGTGTCAATCGCAGTCCGCGCTTCAACAAACTTGGCGACCAAGGTCGCTGCGCCTTTGATAGATGTTTGCCACCGTAAGGCAGACCTTGAGGAGCCTGTGTAATGAACAGAACGGAAGTGGAACTACGACAAGTGGCTCCAGTGGAGCTGATGGAGTACATCCTGCGTCGCTATCATGATCCACTGCCGGAGCAGATCATGCAGCTTGAGCAGCAGACCACCCGCCTTGCCATCGAGCATGGCTTCGAGCTGCCGGTGCTGTCTGCGATCGTCAAGTTGCTGCGCGAGCTGTGGGTCGAGCTAGAGCCGCACCTGTTGAAGGAAGAGCGAGTGCTGTTTCCGATGCTTCAGGCCGTGTTTTCGGCCACATCGGTGGGCCATCCGATGCTGCCGTCGCCCTCGCAGCTCATGAACGGCCCGGTTCGGGTGATGCTGATGGAGCATGATCGGGCCGACGAGATACTGCGAGCACTCGCTGAAACGACGGAGCATTATCAACCGCCGACCGCTGCCAATGACGGGATGCGCTCGCTGTACGACGGCTTGCGGACGCTAGACGTCGAGCTGCACGAGCACATTCGGATCGAAAACGAGCTGCTGTTTCCGGCTATTGCGCGGCTGAGTTCGACGACGTGACCTTATCGAGAGAAACCGCGACATGACGGCGTCGCGAAAAAACCAGCAGTGCCAGCACGCCGAGCAGCACCGCAAACCACAGCGTCTGGGCCCGAATGATCAGCGTGACGGCCACCGCGCTCGAGCGAGACATCGCGACCAACTCTGCGAGTAGCAGAGCCATGCCGCCCTCGGTCACACCCAGTCCGCCGGGCACAAAGGCCAGCGCCCCTGCCACGGTCATGACTGCATAGATAAACGTCGACAGCGTGACCGAAGCTTGGCCACCGTCGGGAAAGCCGTGAATCATCAGGTAGAACGCCAGACACTCGGCAAACCACGACAGCACCGAGGTGAACGTTGCCAGCAGCAGTGGCACCGGGCGCAGCAGCACATACGCGGCATCATAGAACTCGCGCAGCTTGGGTCCGAGTTTGGGTCCGAGCTTGGGAATCCGTTCGATCCAGCCGAGCAACCCATAGACCAGCGATCGCCACGATGCGAAAAGCAGCATCATCAAACACAGCGACAGGCCGATCCCCAGCAAGTAGTGATGCTCAGGCCGCATCCAGGTCGCGACACCGATCAGCATCAGCAATAGCAGGCCAATCAGGTCGGTGAGCCGCTCGGCGAGCACGATCGGCGCGGTCCGGGCGATCGGCTGCCCGTAGCTTTCGCGCAGCAGGTACGACTTCAGAACCTCGCCAACTTTGCCGGGTGTCACGGTCAGCGAAAACCCTGCCAAGAACACCAGCAGCGAATCGGTGAGCGACAGCCACTTACCGGTTGGCTCAGCGTCAGCAGCTTGCGTCGGACGCGGCAGCGGCCAGGTCGGTACGTTGAGGAGGCGCAGGTAGTACTGCCAGCGGATGAAGCGAAATAGATAGTTGACCGATGCGAGTAGCAAACCGAGCAGCAGTAGCAGCAGCGAGAAGCTACGCAGATGGGCCAAGACCTGGCGACCTTCGCCATAACCGATGGCCAGCACGATGTAGAGCGCTGCGCCCGCTGCCACCGATAGAATCACGCCGCGTGCGGTTCTGCTCACGACAGGACCATGTCCCAGGTATCTTGACCTGTCAAGTGTGCCCAGCGCCTGTCGCCCCGTCGCTGTAGTTCAGCTCGCCGCGAACTGTGTGCCGTCTTTGTGCCTGGCATTGGTGCAGAGGAGATCGAACGTGGCGGCTGAGTCTAGGGCAGCGGAAAGCCGGGCTTGCCGTGTAAACAGCGGATCGTGGACTGCACGGTGGGAACTTCGAGCAGGACGTAGTGGTAGATCGAACTTGGGAACTCGGGAGTAGGACTCTCGATGCCGTTGCACTCGTCGAGAGATTCAGGCTTGACCGGCTGGCCGTTGATGTCGCGATCGCCGTAGACAGGGAATCCGTCGAACGCGTAGCCGATGATGTGAGATGGACCGTCCTTTTGGTCTACCTGCGCGGTCACGCAGCTAGGAAGCCCGTGGTAGTGGTATTGCCCCGCCGGATGCGGAGAGGGATGCCCATTGCAGGAATCCATGAACGCAACCGGTTGTCCCTTTTGGTTGGGAATGGTGAAGTTCGCGTTCATGGCGACCGTCTTTCCATCTCCTTCGAAGGGGTTATAGACCGTGGACCCCGAGATGATCACTCCCATCGCACCAAATGGCAGCGAAAACGTCTCGGTCAGCTTCTGGGGCATCGCCGGAATCGTGAAGTCGAGGGAACCGCTCTGGATCGCCATCGAGACCGGCTCGACATGCGTGCAGGAGGGAGTCGGGTGCGGGACACAGGTTGTGAAGTTGTCCGGCATCACGTACTCCGCTTGCAGCGTGTGATTGGGAATGCCGTTCGAGCGAAATCGAAAGTTGCCATCGCCGAACGTGATCGTGACGTTGTTTCCCCAGCCGGTGTTGCGGACTGCGAGCGCCGTATCCACGGGGGGACCGACCTTCTCGCCACAACCGAAGAAGACGGAAGACAGAACTGGGACGAGCATCCAGCTTTGAGCCGCTCGACGAAAGGTAGCTACAGTTCGCGTGAGATTGAATCGTGGTGTCAAGAGTCCTCCTACTGGTTCCGGTATGCCGTGGGTCGCGGGAGATGAGGCCGATGGTCCATTAGATCACTTCAACACCGTCCGCTCCTTCGCGAAATGGCCGAGCGTGCCAAAAGACATGATTGAACACGCCATCTCGCAGGTCACCAAGATGTACGGTGACTTCTCCGCTCAGCGGGAACGGCCCAGGGAGCGATGTCGGACTTCCAGGCCAAGGCTGCATGTAGCGCTGCTACGTTCATGATATGGTCGGTATCATGAGGTCCGTTGTCCGTTCGCATACTCTGCGCTTGGTGGTGATCTGTCTGATCGTGTGGAGTGGTTGCCATAGTCTGTGGTCGCCGTTTCTGGGGGCGAATCCTGTTTGTGATAGAGATGATTCCCAGTGCTCCTCGGTGGGTATGGAGTCGGACCTGGGGTTCAACGGGACAAAGGGGTCTGTCTTGCCGTGGGGCTCCGGCTGTAGTCCCGATCATTGGTGCTGGGAAAATCCGCTACCGCTGTATCGAGTATGGGCGAGTGACCTGAACAATGTGTGGGCCGTTGGTCGCGGCGGAACCATTCTGCAGAAGAATGCGGTCGGGTGGTCTGAGCTGCCCAGTGGCACGAAGCGGTCCCTTTATGGGGTGTGGGGCACTGGAGCCAGTAGCGTCTGGGCCGTGGGAGCAGAGGGAACGATTCTGTTCTGGGATGGATCGACTTGGACTCCGCAGTCTATTCGTGCGGATGTGACGTCTGATCTCATTGGAATCTGGGGCACAGACGCAAAGAACATTTGGGCAGTGGGGGCAGGCGGCACCATTCTCAAGTGGAACGGATCCGAATGGTTGGTGCAGAAGAATAGTACGAACGCCAATCTCTACAGCGTGTGGGGTGTCGATTCCAACAAAGTCTGGGCCGTTGGCGCAAGCGGAACCATTCTGACAAGCAACGGTAGCGAATGGTTCCAGCAGGGAAGCGGAACCTCGCAGAGCTTGAGTGCAGTATGGGCAGGTGATGCAAAGAACGCATGGGCTGTCGGTGCTAACGGAGTCATTCTGAAATGGGATGGAACTGTTTGGTCGATCGAGCAAAGTGGTAGCTTAAAGAACCTGCTAGGAATCTCTGGATCCGATGCAAGCAACATCTGGGCGGTCGGTGCCGATGGCACAATCCTTATCAGGTCCGCTGCGGGAAGTTGGTCCAATCAGACAAGTGGACTCCCTCAAGACCTGAACGGAGTCTTCGCGGTGGATA
>CALLYL010000476.1 GCA_937859535.1 uncultured Myxococcales bacterium | reverse complement strand
TACCACCATCTTGTTTGTGTCTCACGATGCCGACACTGTTGAAAGGCTGTGTGATCGGGTGCTGTGGCTGCGCGAAGGACACCTGCTTCGAGATGGCAACCCAAAAACCGTGCTCGCCGAGTACCTGGCGACCGATGGCTAATCCCGGACCCGCTGCTTAGCTCAACGCCAGCGCGGCCCGCACAGTCATCGCCAGCAACACCAGCGAACCGAGCATAAAGAGCGCAAAGCGGGCTTCGATCTTGTTCACCGTGGCCTGCAAGAGGCTATGAACAACCCGCAGCCCGACATAGCTCCACGCAAGTGCAGCATCGGTTCCGGGACTCTTGCTGACGAGCGCCAGCACGATCGCCACAGCATAGAACAGCGTCGGCTGCTCCATCAGATGGTTGTAGTTATCGGCCTTCCAGCGCACTTCTGGCGGTAGTTGTGACATCTGCTCACCACGCGCCGCGTTCGGATCGGGCTTCATCCTTGCCTTGCGCATGGCCGGCAGTCGCGTGGCGTACATCCATGCCCACATCACGAACGTCCAGGCCACCAGACCAATCACCGGTGTCAGCAGACCAACATTCAGCATCGGGAGAAGCTATCACGGTTGCAGTGATCGTTTGATCGACTTTGCGAGTCCGTAGCTCCCCGGCCGTAGCGGAGGCCGGATTGCGTCCCGACTCCTCGGCGCGGTACGATGAGCCAAATGGCCAAGCTGAAAGTCCTGGTGGTGGATGATGACGAAACCATGCTCCAGGCGATCTGGATGTGGCTGTACTCCGCCGGGCACGAGGTCGTGACGCGGAGCACTCCGTTTGGTACCTCGCAGCAGATTCTTCGGATGGAGCCGGATGTCGTCATGCTCGATCTAGAGATGCCGGGCCTGCGCGGAGAGACGTTGGCAGAGATGATTCGAGGCAAGCAGCGAGCCACCTCCATCATCTTCTACTCCGGCAAAGAGGCGGCGGAACTACAAGACCTGGCGCGTACCTACGGAGCCCTGGGTGCCATTCACAAGAGCGTGCAGGGAGACGATTTCATACGGCTGTTTCAAAAGATCACCTCGCGACGCGGTGCCATCTGAACGAGGTATCCTCGGACCGAACGGCCGTTACGCTCGCGGGTGATGTCGGCGGTAGGTACGACGTAGCGAGGTCGAAGCAACGTGGGTATAGATTTCGGTCGTCGAAACATCGGCGTGGCCGAGCATGGTCTGCACCGCCCGCAAGTCTGCACCGTGGTCGAGCAGATGGGTGGCAAAGGAGTGCCGCAGCAGGTGCGGGTGTAGATCGGCGATGCCCACCGCTCGTCCGTAGGCCGCCAGTAGCTTGTGAAAGCCCTGCCGCGTCATCGCCCGAGCGTGGTGCGTCACAAACAGCGTCGCCGACTGCTTTCCCGACAGCAGCAGGGGGCGCGCCTCACTGAGGTACCGCTGGATCGCTTCCTGTGCCCGTTCTCCCAAAGGAACGACCCGTGTCTTGCTGCCTTTTCCAATGGTGCGCAAGTAACCCGGACCAATATCGGCAAGGGCTAGCTTGCACAGCTCGCTCACGCGCAGCCCGGTCGAATAGAGCACCTCGATCATCGCCGCATCACGCGCCCCACGTGGAGTCGTCACATCGGGTCGCAAAAGCAGCTCCTCGATCGCTGTGGCCCCCAAAGTATGCGGCAGCGAGCGCCCGGTCTTGGGCAGCACCACCTCGGACATTGGATCGGAGGGAACCAGGTTCTCTCTGCGGAGGAACTTTCCAAAACCACGCAGGCTCGACAGCATCCGCGCTTGTGAACGCAGCGACAGCTTGCGTCCGGACAGACTCACCGCATAGGCCAGACCGTGCCGGGCCGACAGCGCCATCACATCGTGTGCAACTTGGGGATCGTGCTCATCCAAAAAATCGGTGAAGCCCTGCAAATCCCGCGCATACGCAGCGAGCGTATGAGCCGATAGCCCGCGCTCGACCCGCAGCACGTCGAGATAGCGCTCGATCCCCGAAAGCAGCGGTAGCGGCATGGCTTAGTCACGAATTTTGAGCACCAACTTGCCCATCTGCTGGCCGTGCTCCATCCGCTCATGCGCCCGGGTGGCCTCGGCGAGCGGAAGCACTTGGTCGACGCAGGGTCTTAGCTTACCGGCCCCGACCAGCGCGATCATTTCGCTGAAATCACGCGCACTGCCCATCGTCGAGCCAAGGATGTTGAGCTGCTTCCAAAAGACCTTGCGCAAATCGATTTGGGCAAGCCCCGCCGTGGCCCCGTAGCTCACGATACGACCACCGGGACGGAGCAGGTTGAGACCCTTCGACCAAGCCTCGCCGCCGGCACCATCGACCACCAGATCGACGCGAGAACCACTCAAATGACGGCTGATCTGTTCCTCCCAATCGGTGTCGCGGTAGGAAACGCCAAAGCTGGCCCCGAGCTTGGCGGCCTCGGCGAGCTTGTCGCGACTGCTCGAGGTCACGATCACCTTGGCCCCCAGGTGATGCGCAAACATCAGCGCCATCGTCGAAACACCACTGCCAATGCCGGGAATGAGCACGGTCTGACCAGGCCGCAGTTGGCCTCGGACGCACAAGGCACGATACGCGGTCAGGCCTGCCAACGGGAGCGCCGCCGCCTCCACAAAGTCTAGGTGGGCAGGCTTTTCGACCAAGTTTTCCGCTGGTAGGACGATGCTCTCGGCGTAGGTGCCGTCGTCGGGCATTCCCAAGATGCGGTAGTCGTCGCCCTGCGCCTCGGGGTTCGGGCCGAAGTTGATCGATGGGTTTAACACCACCGCTTGGCCCACCCAGTCAGCAGAGACACCCGCCCCAACCGCACTCACCACGCCTGCACCGTCCGAGCCCAGAATCGACGGTAGCTTGATCCCGGCATAGCGGCCAAGGCGAATCCACACATCGCGGCGATTGAGCGCGGCGGCATGCAGGCTAACCTGCGCCTCTCCCGGTCCCGGCATTCTTTGCGGCACTGTGCGCAGTACCAAGCTCGAACCGTTCTCGGTTTTCTCCAGTACAACGGCCTTCATCGTTTCGCTGCTCATGTGATTGTCGCTCCCTGTTGGTCAAAAGCGGTCATTACACGAATCAAAGGTCTCAGCGTCGGTCGAGTCTTGCCAGCAGCCCAGGATCGTCCGGCGCGCCCGCCCGGTCAGCTCAACCCGGCACTTCGACACAAACACCGCCAGATCGAGTGCTTGCTCCTCTTCAGTACGCACCGTCAGACGATTGGAAACGATTGTGCCGGCTCGACGCGGCACGAGCAGCCGCTGGCGATATAGCTCGATGGCAATCTCGCAGTCTTCGCCACGCAGCCGCTCAGCCGACGGACCCGGACTAGGCCGGAGGTTTGGATGGGCCGAACAGCCCAAAAGCAGCAGGACCGAGCCCACAAGTTGCGCCCTTCGCATGGCCGCGCACCTTATCACCTAACAATCGCTTGCGGCACTCGCTCGACGGCGAACTCGGTCTTTTTGTTTGCGAATGCGGGTCATCTCACGGACGCGCTCGCTCGTCTGTGGTGACACGCGAGCTTCGATCTCATCGACGAGCTCCCGCAGCGCCAAAAAGCGATTCAGGCTGTGCTGCCTCTCTCGGGTCCACTTGACCAGCACCAGCTCTTCACCGAGCCGATAGCGCAGAAGCACGCCACTTGAGGTTTTGTTCATCTTCTGGCCGCCCGGTCCGCTGCCTTTGACAGCCTGCTCCTCGACGGCACCGAGGTCGATGTCAAACCGCACCAGCCGCTCGCGCAGCCCAGCCTTTTTGTCAGCACTGACATTGGCTTCATCGGGAAACTTCATGGCCGCTAGTGTAGCCGCTTGGCAAGAGAGGCCCGGTGCGCTTACAACGTGCGCATGGCTAGACAGCACAGAGGGCGCAGAGGCGCTGACGCAGACGAGCCCTTTTCGCTCGATGGGGGCGAAACGTTAGGCTCACGGGTGGTTCGCTTACAGCACCTGATGTTCGAGGAGCTGTATCGACTTTTCCGGTTGGAGGTAAGCGATCCACAGCTACAGGACGTGGTGCCCACGTCGCTCATCCTGAGCCCCGACCTTCGCAACGCCAAGGTGATGTACGCGATTCGCAAGCCGCCCGAGGAATCTAAGGCGGTGCGGGCCAAAAAATCCGCAGGAGAACGGCGGATTCTCGTTGATGCCCGACTCAAGCTGATCCAGCAATCGCTGCTCAAGGTGACGCCGTTTCTGCGGGTTCGACTGGCCGACTCGATCATCATGAAGCGCCTGCCGGATCTGCACTTTCACCGTGATCGCCTGTCGGAGTCCTCGATTCGGGCGAGCGATGTGATGACGGCAGAACGCATGGCCAAGCCCCCTGCTCCTCCTGCGGTCGAATCCAGCGAAGACGAAAATCACACCGAGCAGTAACCGCCCTCTCGCAGGCCCATCTTGCTGCGCCATCGACTGGGTTTCGCGATGTGATGCGCGCTACCAGCGAACGACCAGCTTGCCGGTGTGACG
>CALLYL010000475.1 GCA_937859535.1 uncultured Myxococcales bacterium | reverse complement strand
CAGAGTCCGGGGGGCAGTCCAGTTGCGACCGCTGGTCATGAGCACGAGCTGCACCATTTTCGTCCACCAGCGGCAAATCTGCGGACGCGTTTGGCTGCGCTGCAAGAGCGGGTGGCTCGTCGAATCGGGCGTGCCTTTACGACCACGGCAGACAACCAGTATCGGGTGAGCGATTACACGGTGGTGCGGGATCTCCCGGGCGGCACCGAAGGGGCGGCGTTGCTGGCGGAGATTGCCCGCATCGCAGAGGAAGAGAGTGAGCAGCAAGGGCATATCCTGGCCAGCTCGATTCATATCCACTTCATGCTCGATGGGGCAGCGCGTCGTAGCAAAGCGGAAGGAGCAGCAGCGCTGCTTGCTCATCGCGGGGTGAGTGATGCGCACGGTGAGCTGGCGCGGTTTGCGGTGTCGGTGGGAGATTCCGCCAACGACGCGAGTCTGTTCACACCCGGCAGGTTTGCTCTGTCCGTCGGTGTCCGCAACATCGAGCGCTACCTGCCTGAGCTAGGCGAGTCCGTGCCAACGCACATCACCACCCACAGCGAGGGCTTCGGCCTGTGCGAGCTGATTGCGGACCTGCTGAGTGGGCGACTCGGCGTTTCGTGACCCCTGAATCAGTCACCGAGGGGACGGCCTGAAGCTAGTGCATCGGGGTTCCGGTGCGCTGGTGATAGTGGCGGAGTACGTCGGCGGCGGTTTCCTCGATGGCTTTGCCGGTGACGTCGATGACGGTCCAATTGGGATGGCTGCGGAGCAGATCGCGAGCGAAGTAAATCTCGCGCAGGATGTAGTCGCGCTGGCCATAGCTGGTGTCGGAAGCCATGTGAATTCGCAGCAGTCTTTCACGGCGAATCTGGAGCAGTGCGTCGGGCTGAATGGTCAGCGCATAGACTCGCTCGGGCGGCACCTGATCCAGCTCTGGAGGTAGTGGTAGGTCGAGTACGAGCGGCACGTTGGCGACGCGATAGCCCTTCTGCGCCAGGTAGATCGACAGCGGCGTTTTCGAAGTCCGACTGATTCCGAGCAGCACCAAGTCGGCTTTGATCAGATTTTCGGGACAGCGTCCGTCATCGCTCTGCACGGTGAATTCAATCGCTTCCATGCGGCGAAAGTAGCTATCCGATACGGTGTGGAGCAGACCCGGCACTTCGCGTGGCTCAACGGACAGAAAGCGGGCCATGGTGCCGAGGAGGGAGCCAATGAGATCCACATAGGGGACGCCGCGCTGCTCGCACTTGGTTTGCAGGACTTTGCGTTCCTCACCTCGGACCAGCGTGGAAACGACCAGGCCTTGGGCGCGCTGAGCATTGCCCACGACGACATCCATATCCAGCTCGTGGCGGAGGTGGGGAACCAGGCGCAGATCGGTCACTTCCTCGAGCAGATCAAACTGGCGCAGCGCGGCGCGAACCATCTTTTCGGCAGTCTCGCCAGTGGAGTCAGAGACGACAAAGATGGTGCGCAAAAGCCCAGTTTCAGCCATGGGGAACCTACGGTAACACCTTTAGGTGGTGGCTCGGGTACGGAACCGTGGCGTTGGCCAAGGACTCGGACTGCGGCGTGCGGGTTCGCCAGTCGATGACGCGAGGACACTCGGGATCGGGAGCGCTCAGGCTGCCGGTCTGGTGCAGACTCACAACGCGACAGCCGCCTCGACACAGCGACAGATAGCGACAGCTTCGGCAAGGCTCTTCGGCGGAGGGATAGTCGCGGAACGGCGCAAACGCGGTCGGCTCAGCGAAGTAGCGACGGAGGTCGGTGACGCGCTGGTTGGTCGGTGCGGCAAAGCTACAGGCAGACAGCTTGCCGTCGGCGCGGGAGGCGGTGAGTAGGTCGCCACCGGCACAGCCGTAAATCGACAAAAAGCGCAGCAGCTTGTCGTCGAGCTGCTGGTGCGCCACAAACGGAACCATCGAACAGTCGAGCCGCGTCCTCAGCCGATGGCGTTTGGTGAGCGCCAAGATGGTTCGGACCAAGGTTCGGTGTTGTTCGTCTGTACAGCGCAGGTTTTGATACGTTTCGCGGCTGGCACCACGCCCCGCAGGCTTGAGCCGGAGCAGCTCGACCTCGCGTAGGCCGGTGCGCCGGGCGTAGGTGAATAGCTCGTCGAGGTGTTGAAAACCGACGCGGGTGACGACGGTGTTGATGCCGATATCGGGAAAGGCTCGAAGCAGCGCCCGTGCTGCGTGATCGGCCTTATCAAAACCAGCAAATCCGCGCACTTGGGTATAGATATCGCCGACGCCATCGATGCTGACGTTCACCTGACCAAACAGGCCGCGCCGCGCCCATCCACACAACCGATCGAGCGTCGCTTGGTCGTAGAGTCCGCTCGTGGTCAGGTTGGGAATCACTCCGCGCTGCCAGCAGTGGGACAGTAGCTCGCCGAGCCAGGGCAGGAGCGCACTCTCTCCGCCACCGAGGGCAACGTGAAAGACGCCTGCTGCGGCGAGCTCGTCGATCGCGGCGCACCACTCAGGAAGTCCCCACTCACTGGGCGAACCTTGCGGAGAAGCCCCCGTGTAACAGGTGGCACAGCCTGCCGCACAGCGATTGGTGAGCTGAAGGTGCGCTTCGAGTGGTGCCGAGATGGGAGCGTTTGAGTCGATCGCGGGCTCGGGTCCGTTCCACAAGCCTTCGCCAGGAGAGTCATAACCGAGTGAGCGTGCGCGATCCCGATCGACAAACACCAGCGCCTGCGGCCAGCCAAATCGACCGCCTAGCTGGACGATGCCGCCGAACCGTTCATAACGAAACGCTCGCGGCGCTGGCAGCTTGCGACGACTACGCCATCTCTTCCAAGCGGTAAACACGAGCGGAGGATAGCTGACTATTCCTTCCCTGCGACCTGAGCCCGCGTGCTTTGCCACTCTTTGAAGGATTTGTAGTCTTCGCTGACTTGCTTGGCGTAGAAAAAGGCCACCTGTCGTACCCGAGCCAAAAAGGCCAACCGCTGCTTATCAGTCGTAATCTTCGCGAGCAGCTCTTTCTCGAAGTCGTAGGGAATCAGCGGACTGCTGTCTTGATCGGCACGGGCATGAGAGGTCGCGAGAACGGCTCCCCATTGCTGTACCAGCGGCAGCGCTCGTTGCGGATTGGTGCTGTTGGTGAGCTCGAAGGTGTTGCGGACCGGGGTTCGTTCTCGAACAAAGAAGTGCTCCCCTTGTGCGGACAGAGTGCCAAGGTGCTCATCGGCACGGTAGCCCATGGCGCGATAGCCGAGCAC
>CALLYL010000474.1 GCA_937859535.1 uncultured Myxococcales bacterium | reverse complement strand
CAAACGTGTGGCGGATGAAGTTCACCAGGGATTCTCATCGAGCGGATTGGATTGGCCGGCATCAGTTGACCTTGTTCATATGATGGTTAATGTAATTTGAATTACAAAATCACACAAAAGCAACCCAGCACCGCCACCGCCAGTCTGACCGTCGGAGTTGGATCCCCCACCCGCTGCCCTGAATGCTCAACGGCCTTTCGCTACCAGCAAACATGCAGCCTGCTCATATGATCGTCATATGACGCTCAGCCTCGACAAACCGCTCCGTCATATGAGGATCAACTGAGCGACCGTTCGTTGGGTTCGTCCCAGGATGAAAGCTGGGCCTCATATGACGGTCATATGACGCTCAGCCTCGATAAACCGCTCCGTCATATGAGGATCAACTGAGCGACCGTTCGCTGGGTTCGTCCCAGGATGAAAGCTGGGCCTCATATGACGGTCATATGACGCTCAGCCTCGATAAGCCGCTCCGTCATATGACGCTCCGGGAGACTCGACTTGCCGTTCAGGCTTGCGCGCCAGCGTTGACCCTGGCGCGATTCAGCGCGACCCCGATTGCCAGGCCAACCAGCGCAAGCACGACCATCCCAGCGAAGAACAGCGAGTGCGGCACGCTGTCCCACAGTCCGCCGAGCCGTCCCGCCAGCCAGAAGCCAAGCGCGGTCGCGCCATACCAGGCTCCGAGCCAGCGACCGCTACGGGCAGATGGAGCGAGCCGCAGCACGAACGACGGGCCGAGCGCGCCGACCAGCAGCTCGCCCACAGACAGCAGCGCCAGACAGCCGAGCAGCCAGCCCAGACTTACCAGAGAGCCGTCGGAACCGAGCAGCGCAGCGATGACCAATGGAATGTAGGCAAGGCCGGTTGCAGCCACTCCGATTGCAATTTTGGCGGCAGCCGTTGGCAGGCCGGGTGCTGTCTTCAGATGAAGCAGAGCGCGTGCGAGCAGCGGCGAGACGGCCAAGACCAGACCGGCATGCAGCGACGCAACATAGGGAACCGGCAGCTCACAGCCAAGCAGATGGCGGTTGGTGCTGTCTCGCGCCCAGAGGAGCAGCGTGCTGCCCGCCTGCATGTGTGGGACAGTCAGCAGCACCGACAGGACACACAAGCCCAGCAACATGCCCAGCGACCCGCTACCGTTGGATTTGCTGGCCTCACTAGGAACAGACGTTTCGCTCTCGGCGGCCCGAAAGACGTCCGACTGAGCTTGGAGGATGAGCCAAGCAGCAACGAGGCTCAGCGACGCCAGCGCAAAGGCGGCGGGCCAGCCGAGCCAAGCGCGGGCCGTTTCACCGATGACCGGACTTACCAGTGCGCTGACGTTGGCCAGTAGGTAAATCAGCGTCAAGCCTCGGTCGTGCAGCTCCGGCTCTGCGGCAAACAGACGGGTCGCGATGGACTGGGGGGCCAACTTTGCTGCGCCAGCCCCGAGCGCAATCAGGGTCAGACCTACATACAGCGTCGGGCGACTCTCGGCAGTGAGGAGCGCGTAGCCGACGGCGGCGATCAGATACCCGAGAGCGGCAACACGCATGACGCCGAACCGACCGTCCGTAATCGCGCCAGCAAGCAGCGGTGACACATACGTGGCAGCGATGAAGCAGCCAAGGACATCCGTCGCTTGCGCAGTGCTACAGCCGAGCCGCTCTGTTAGGAAAAGCACCAGCAAGCTGGCGAGCAGAAAGAAGCCAAACCGCTCACAGGCGACCGAGGCTGACAGGGACAGAAAACCGGGCGGATACTGACGCATGGACGCACTCCTTTGGGTGCGGCCATACTCAAAAGATGAGTCCGGTAATTGCAGCGGGTATCAGGTGGTACAACTTCAGACGCTGATAGGTAACGGAGCGACGTTGATTACTCGCGCTCGTCGATGGCCAGCTTCACCCGCTGGTAAAGCAGCAGGAGTCTGGGGTGGTATTCTTCTGCGTAGCGCCAGTGCTCGATGGGAAGCCAGCCTTCCTCGCGCATCGTGTCATCGAGTCGCTTCTGATCGTAGCGCTTATTGTAGACCACGGAGAACTGCTTGGTTTCGCCTGGCTGCGTTCTGATGGTGCCTCGCAGGTTGGCGGCATAGCTACCCGGCACGGGACACGCGGCGAAGTCGAGCACCCACTTGATTTCAGTGCTCGTGATCTCGGGGATGTGCCGGTGGAGGAGATCGCGGTACATGCGATCCTGCGCCGACATATCCGAGGTTGGTGCTTGACCGGCAAATCTTCGATCTTTCCGTCGGATCTCAGCGGGATCATCCGCTGGTGCCATCGCGGCAGGGACGTTCAGTAGAAGGAAGTCGCCAGGTGCAAACCCGAGGAGACTGCTCCGTACAAACAGGATCTCATTGTGCAAGTTCGAGAAGGTGTTCCCGAACATGCAAGCAATGCGTCGTCTGTGAGAGCGCTCCGGTACGTGGAGCAGCGGCTTATACCGCTGCAAGTTGTGGAAGTTGCCCTGGATCGCGCAGACGGACACATTGGAACAGTCGGCCAGCACTTCGGCGGCGTAGCGATAGGCCGCACAGAGCAGCGGCTGACTGATATCGAGCAGATAGAGACGGAGATTCGGGTTGTTGTGGCGCTCGAGCAAGCTCTGCGTCAGCCGAACCTCGTCCTTGCCATCGCCGCAGCCAAGTCCAATCACGTCGAGTCCCACACCACCCGCTCGCTCGGCGATGCACTCGGCAATGCGGTCCATTGGCATGAGCTTCCGGGCCAGTGTGTAGACCTCTTGCTCCGCGATCGAGTACCAGGCAGCGGCGCTGCTCGGGTCAAGATACAGGTACGTCTGCTCCAGATTCCCGCCTCGCCCGTTGAGCAACATCGTCAGCTCACCGTGAAGCTTCAGCGCGTCGTACTCCGGCGTCAGCCAGCAGTTCGGTGATAGGTCAGGTGCTCGCTGGCGACGACTGGTGATGTGCGGCCCGATCGGACCTGGATCAATCCGCAGTTCCGGCACCGACTGAAGGTGCATGACTGTCGTGCGCGTCGGCGCACGTCGTCCCTTTTCCACATTGCGCAGCGTGCTATCGGAAATCCCTGCCCGCTCTGCCAGCACCGCACGCGACAAGCCTGCCGCTCGACGGCGCTGGACCAGCTCTTCACCCCACGCCTTGAGCGCTAACTTGTCGGTACTCGGCGGCTCGACGATACCCGCCGCAAGCTGAAGCTGGTTCCGTGACAGATCTTCAGGACTTGCCGCCTCGGACTCTTCCGCTTTCGACAGCGAGCGCCGTAGCGTCTCCATCGCTCGTCGGCGCGCAGCACGCTCCTGAAGCGTCCCCTGCTGACTCAAGCGGTCCAGCACCTGAATCGCTCTCGAAAATGCGGCTCGAACCGGGATGCTCTCTGTCTGTTCCACGACATCCTCCTCGCTAGCCCGACAGCTAGCACACATCTGCCGACACTCCAACAGTTTCTCGTCGCTGATAGCGAAGCCATCCGTCGATTTCGCATGGACTGGCCGCGCGCTACAGCCGCACTACGGCGCTTCCTGCTCATCCTGACGAACGAGAAGCCCATGCACCTGGGACGGGTGCCAGATGCCGCCCTCCTTTGGCAGAATGCCCTCTGTCACCAGGCGGATTCCGATTTCGCGTAGTTGCATGCCCTCTGCCCGTAACTCGATGGCGCGGCGGGCTGCCGCTTCTCGGTCGCCACGACTAGCAACGCGCAGCAGCTCCGAAACCTGCGCTGGGTGCCAGATGCCGCCGCGCAGTGGAGTCAGCCTCTCCTTCCGCAGACGTTGGCCAATCTGACTGAGGCTAAACCCTCGTGCGCGTAGCTGCTTCGCTAGCTCCGTCGCCGCTTCTCGGTCATGACGCAGCGGAATCCGAGGACCATGCGGCCTCTTGGGATGTACCTGTTTGGTGCCGTCTCGTCGCAGCACAATGCTAAGTCGCTGCGCTCGCCATACGCCATCACGCCGAGCAGGAATCTTGGCCTCGTTCAATCGCCGTGCGATTTCGCGAAGCTTGAGCCCTTCGGCGCGCATTCCCTTGATCTTGCGTAGTACCTCCTGCTCATGATCCAAGGGCACCAACAGACGCCGCCCATCAGCGTCGACGTCATTGCTGAACTCGTAGCCGTAGGGCGCAGGGCCGAGTCGGACCCCTTGAGCCAGAATGTGACGCAGCGCGTCTCGAGTCCGCTCCGAAATCATCTCCCTCTCGAACTGCGCGTAGTTGGCGAGGTTCATCAGCACCATGCGCCCCGCCGCAGAGTGTGTGTTGACCATGCCGCACAGCGACAGCAGGTGATACC
>CALLYL010000473.1 GCA_937859535.1 uncultured Myxococcales bacterium | reverse complement strand
GTGCCGGAGCAGCCACCGCCCCAACCAGCAAAGAGGTCATCGCCAGTGACCACAGATGAGAGCTTGACTTGTTCACCCGCGCGAAAGGCAACAGTTTGCTGACTGCAAGTTTCATCACAGTGAACAGCAGGAGGACTAGAGCTAACGACAGACTGAGCCGTGCCCGCCTTGATCACGGTGAGCCGGACGCCGTAGGGTACGCACCGGCTGGCAGCATCCGTTGTTAGCGGAAGCTTGAGGTCGTATGCTCGATCCTCGTCAATTTGGAGTTCTGAGGAGCCAATTCCCACGACGCAGTCTGGCGATAGGCTTGCACGGGCCTCGAAACGAGTGTCGCCTCGGAATCCAATCGGGAACTCGTACGTGATGATATTGAGGGAGTCATTGCCTGAAAACTGAAGCTCCCGAGATTCGCCTTGCGCGGTGACCGTCAGGGATACAGTTGGAGCTTCGGGAGAAAAGTTGGTTAGGAGCAGGTTCACAAACGGCCCCCCCTGCCGTTGACAGGACAACAAGGGGCACAGCATCAGCCAGCCAGCAATCGATCGGCGCCAAGCGCGTGAACTCACAACCATTTGAATCTGACCTCCCCTCGTGAACCCACAGCTCACATTCACCAGGTTCCGTGATTGATGGCAGGGGTTCCGTTTTGCATCGGAGCAGTCTGAGCCGTCAGTCCAAAGCCCAAGCCAAGACCAGCCCCCACTGCCACAACTCCACCGATCGTGGTCCATAACCACCACTTCTTGTACACCGGTTGCGTCTCGTCCTTGGTTACAGTCGCAACTGGCTTGGGAATCTTGGCCAGTTCCTGTTCAACTTCGTACAGATAGCGAGACGCGCGTTCTCGGTGGGCGATCTGCGGCACCGTCTGTGGGGTCTGCAAATATGCTTCGTACTCCGTCTTGGCTGCGGCCAAGTGCCCCAGTTTCTGTTCAACCCGACCAATGTTGATGTGCAGCCATGGGACAGGATAGAGTGCGTAGGCAGCCCGATAGGCAAGGAGTGATTCGTCGAGACGTCCCTCTTTGGACATCTGCTGCCCACGATCGACGAGCAGGTTGCACTCGGGAACGGAAAGACAGGGATCGTCAATGTCCTGCGCGCAGGCCATGGGTGTAACACCCACGATGGCGCACACGGCCATGCTCCGAACGATGCCAGAGAGCGCAGGTCCTCGTCTGGCATAGACATGATGAGCATCCGATGTGACGTCCTTGTTCTGCATGCTACCGAACCCAGTCTGACCGCAGGCTATCCATCAGTGCCCTAGGTTATCCGAAACCGCTGGATTCGGACAGTCCATGAGAAAAAGAGCCGCCAGATGTCGAGAGGGATCCAAGCGACTACGGACCCGGTGCCGATGATCTGACAATGTACCGCAGGTGTCAGCGAGGACGACGTTGGTAGATCCTTTTGGCTGCTGACGAAGTACCCGCTCGTTCGATTTATCGATGATCATATGCAACTCACGATCCCCATTGCATTCATAGCGTTCGCGACGAGAACGGATGTGGCATACGTGGATGATTCTCCTGTGACGATCCCCTGTTCCTCCGCCAACACCATCTCAAAAAAACCAACAAATTACCTACATCGGGACCATGACGTCGGGCTCGAAGCAAGCTGCTGCGGCTTGGGGCAATCGATCGCATCCACCTGCCAAACGAGCTTGTTCGGGTCGTTCCCTGTCTCGGTATTTCTCGCGTCGCGTGCGTTCTTAATGCACAGGCTCCTCACTTGCCGCTTGCGCTCGGACGCTCCGTCAGTGGTGAGCTTGTACGCACACGTCGCGCTGGGTCAGCGTAGTGCTCCACCGATTCTTCCTCGGTTCTGGACCGAGCTGTGTCCCCAGCGGTCTGCTATCGCCGCTTGTGCTTTTTGTTTGCGCTGCCGCGAATCGGCGGGCGGTGGTTTTGGCCCAAGATTCCGAGGCTCGGCGGGCCGGTCTTTGGGCTGCTTATCGGTGGCAGCTTGCCGTAAACCAAGCTCGGGATTCGGATCCCGGTGGGGCTAGTCGGCGGTGTCGAATCGGTTCCCTCGTCTGCGGTGGCTGTGACAGCAGCCACAGCGGACGCAGCAGTCGCAGCAGTCGCAGCAGTCGCAGCAGTCGCAGCAGTCGCAGCGGGCGCAGCAGTCGCAGCGGGCGCAGCCTGATGCGCAGGCTTTGCGGCCAGCTCATCGCCCTGTCGCTCGACCTCAGGCAGCCTCGCAGCCAGCTCGGTTCGGTCACGCTCTGCTTTCGTAACCTGCTCTTTGCGCTCGTCCTCCAACTTGCGGATCTGCCCGGCCAGAGCGGTGCGCTCTTTGGCCAGATCGTCCCGCTCGGCTTCCAGCTTGCCGATCTTTTGCTCCTGCTCCATCGCGCGAGCCTGTAGCTGCCCCACCGATTGCTCGACCTCTCGCAGCTTTTGGTCCAGCGCCCGGTTCTCCGCCGCTTGCAGACGCGACGAGCTGTCGTCCTTGGCTGGCGGTTTGGGCATCGACTTGGCGAGGCGAAGCTTCTGCTCCAAATCCAGACGGAGCGCCCGTTCTCTATCTATGGTAGCGAGCAGCTCGGTTCGCTCTTTCGTCTGGCGTGCCTGCTCCTCTTCGAGCTTCTTCACAAGCGCCACAAGCTCCGCATCCGGTGCCCGCTGTGCTGCTGTCGCAGGCACCAACTCAGGAACCCGCTCGGCGCTCGCTTCTCGCTCGGGCTGTCGTCCGATCGCCGTTGCGGGCTTTCTTTTCTTTCTCTCCGTCGCCGGTTTGGGAGGCTTCGGTGCCTTCGGGGGAATCACCTCCCCTTTCAACGTGTACCGCTGGCCCGTCTTCTCGTCATAGAAGTCGACCGCCGGAAATGCCTTTCGCACGTCCACGTCGCTGCCCGAATAGTACAACCGAGCTTCGCCCTCGAAGACCACCATCAGTCCATATTTGCCTTTCACGGGCACCCGAGGCCCCTCGAACCACGGGCTGAAGCTGTAATAGGGAGTGTCTCTAACGCTCGTCCTGCCCGACTGATCGGGCATGCGCTTGGTTTTCCGATCCTTCGGCGGGAAGGTCGAGTCACCGATCTGACGAGCCACCTTGGAGATCGGATGACTTCCGATCAACGCGTACCCCACCACAACCCGGTTCATCCGTGCCGCGAACTGCTTGATGGTCTCGCGAACATTCTCGAAATCACCGACGGTGATCGCGCTGGAGAATTGTCGATTCGCCCTCGACCACTCAAAGGCACGGCATCTCGCCGAGCAGTAAACCATGTTCAGCCGAGCCCGAGCCGGGAGCGGGGAATTGCAACCGCAACTCTTGCACACCCGGGCTGGTGGCTGGGAGGTCGGAGTTGGCTCTTGGACCACAGTTTATCGTATCAGCCTCCCCCCCAAAGCCGTCAACGATGATCTTCGCGATCCTCATGGCTACGAAAGCATTTCGCCTGTCCCGGCTTTGTGCGACGGGGACTTGCCTCTGGTTGACGCTTTGTTGTGCGAATGTTGATGGCATGTTGGCGTTTGTTTGCTGACAGGGTGACAAACGGAACACATTTGGTATGCGGATTGGTTGATTCATTCTGAAAGCAGTGCTCCGCTGCCGCTCAGATTGAGCGAATCACGCACCAATTCCGCCGCATGTGGGCATTCCGACAATCGGAACTAAGGTTGCGTGAATCCTTCACTTGCTTGCCGTGGTCGCGAGCAACGTGATAAATTTTTTTTGGGGGTGTGGGAGATGACAAATGCAGAGATCCAGTTGGCGATCACATCGGCCGGTGATGGGGCGAAGGCGTATCGTCTTGTCCAAGAGCGGGCAGGAACGCTCCATTTCGTGCCATCGCTCGACAAGCCACCACTAAGCTTGTCTCCATTCGAGCAGGCGGTGGTGCCACCCGGCCCATATGGCGTTGCGTATGTGGACGCTGGTGGGAAAGAGTTTGCGCGAGCGCGCCCGATCAATGTAGTGGTCGAGTCGCTTTTTCCAGTTGTTCACGAACGCGCTTTGGCTCCACTCAAAAAGGAGGCCGCCGAAGTCGGTCACTCATTAGAGGTAGAGGAACCAAACGCAGACACGCCCACGGTGAGTCGTGCCGCGCATTCGTTCATGGAGAATCTCCAGTGCTATTCCGAGTTTCGGCGCGCGATGGGTCTGCAGGATGCTTCCGAGCTGCGCAACTTGAATGAAAAGATTGAACTGATGGCGAAGGGGTGTCGGACAATGCTGGAAGCCCAGGCCGCCATGCTGGAGAGGGGTAGGCAG
>CALLYL010000472.1 GCA_937859535.1 uncultured Myxococcales bacterium | reverse complement strand
CACCGTGACCTCAAGCCGGACAACGTGATGCTGCTTGCGGGGGCAGAGGGGAGCGCGGGGACGGTGAAGCTGCTCGACTTTGGCATTGCCAAGATTCGGGCTGAAAAGGCACTTGGTGAGTCGACGATCACGGGCTTTGAGGACACCGACCTAGACAAGCAGCGTGCGCTCGATGCGATGAAGGAGGCGGCGGGAACTGCGTCTGCGAGCGTGACCAACTCGCGGAGCATTGGGAGCTTGGCGACCTCGGTGGGGTCGGTGCTCGGGACTCCGGCGTATATGGCCCCGGAACAGGTGCAGAACTCATCGACGGTGGATAAGCGCGCTGACGTCTATGCCATTGGCATCATGCTCTACGAAGCACTGGCGTGCCGGCGGCCGTTCGAGGCGGAGAGCTCGGCGGAGCTGATGGGCGCGCACATGTACATGAAGGCGGAGGCACCGTCGAAAACGGTGCAAAAACACCAAGTGCCGGATCGGCAGCTCGACTGGGCCAAGCTCGATCCGGTGGTGATGCGAGCGCTCGCCAAGAAGCCAGAGGACCGGTACCAAGACTGCTCAGGCTTGCAAGCGGATCTGGAAGCGGCCTGGGGACAGAGCTTTTCGATTGCGCGGGGTGGGGTGCTCAGCGCGGGTTCATCGGCAGCGATGCCGACGCCAAGTCCCGCCGTCGTACAGTCGACGTCATCACGTAGCAAGCTGATCCTCGCGGTGGTGGCAGCGGTGGCACTGGCGGGTGGTGGCGCATCGTTGGCGCTGTTCAAAGGTGGCAAGCAGCAGGCGGGTCAGGCCCGATTGGACCAAGCGGAGGCGCTGATCAAAAAGGCGCTGACCGGCGCACCTGGAGAGCGGCGCGTCTTGATGGAAACGATCAGGGCGGTGGCGGGCCGAGCACACCTTGCGGTGGTGGCTCAGGGCCTTGGCGACGACGATCCCTCGGTGTCGCGGGCGGCACTGCAAGCGGTGTTGGTGCTGGGGCGACCCGGCGATGCGCAGCTTTCAGAACCCCTCTCGGCGCTGGCCGGACAGGCGGTGGGATCGGCCTCGGTTGATATTGCGGCAGCGCAGCTACGGATTGGCGAAAGCGAGGCGCAGAGCGTGCTCACTGCGATGCTACAGAGTCCGATTCCGACGCCGGAAGCCCGACTGCGGGCGGCCGTAGTGTTGGCTGAAGCGGGGCACCTGCAAGCGGTGGCGTTGCGGCAGGCTCTGACAGCGGCGCTGCGGGCGCAACTGACGGATCCAGAGCTGCGACGTGAGGCACTGGTGCGACTGGCTGTACTGCGCGATGCCGAGGCGCTTCGGCAGCTCGAGGATGCGACGCGGCAGCCCGCCACGGGACCGACCAAAGACGCGCACTTAGAGGCGCTGCAAGTGCTGACGCTGGCGAAGCAGCCAGGGGCTGCCGAGAAGCTCCAAAAGATCAGCCTTTCGGTGGTTCCGCTGGAGCGAGTCGGACTGGCCGAGGTGCTGGCCGAGGTGCTTGATCCGAAGGCAATGTCGGTACTGCTGCCGTTACTGGGCGATTCACAACCCAAGGTGAAGCAGCGGGCACTGGCTTCACTCGGGCGGCTGGCGAGCCGGGGATTGTGGCCCGGGTACACCGATACGCTGATTCCTTTACTGAACGACGCGGACTCGCAGGTCGCGCTGACGGCAGCGGTGACGTTGGTCGCTGCCAGCGCTGCATCAACTGGTTCTGTCGAGGCTCGTCCGTAAATACCCGCCGCTGCGGGAGAAACGCCGTCTGACCATGGCTGACACGCAAGAGAAGGTTGAACCCAAGGCTGATTCGCTCATCGGAATGACCGTCGGTGATTACAAGATCATCGACATCATCGGGCAGGGTGGCATGGGCACGGTCTACACGGCCGAGCACCAGCAGCTCCACCACAAGACCGCCTGCAAGGTCTTGCGAGCCGAGGTCGCCAACCATCCCGAGACGGTCGAGCGCTTCCTGCAAGAGGCGCGGTTTATCAGCCGCATTCGTCACGTCAACCTGATCGACATCTTCGACATCGGTGAGCTGCCCGATAAGCGGCTGTACTACGTGATGGAGAAGCTGCACGGCCGGACGCTGACGCAGGCGATTCGAGCGGGCAAGATGCCATTTGCCACCATCGTCTCGATCACCAACCAGATCTGCGCCGGAATGTCGGCAGCTCACGAGGCTGGGCTGATCCACCGCGACCTCAAGCCGGACAACTTGTTCTTGGTCGAGCGTCCGGGCGAAGAGGCGCTCGTCAAGATCATGGACTTCGGCGTCGCCAAGGTCATGGATTTGACTGGAGCAGACGGCAAGATCACACGGACGGGCTATCTGATAGGTACGCCGCAGTACATGTCGCCGGAGCAGATCAACGGCGTCGCCATCGACAAACGCAGCGACATCTACGCGCTCGGCGTGATCCTGCACGAGATGTGTACCGGCACGGCACCGTTCCGAGGGGACACGCTGGGGCAGATGTTGATTGCGCACCTGCAGCAGGTGCTTCCGACGATTGACCCGAAGCTCCGCAATGAGGACGTGCCGGCGGGGATCGAGTGGATCATCCGCAAGGCGCTCGCCAAAGATCCCAATGAGCGATATGCAAGCGTCGAGGATCTCAGCTCAGACCTGGAGCGGCTGGTCAAAGGCGAGACCACCCAAGCGGCGACCTGGTACAAGGAGTATCAGCCTCGTGAGCTGGCGGCGATTCAAACGCTGTCGGGCAACACGCTGAACCTGCCACTCGGGACGCAGTCGCCGAAAAAGCGGGCGATCTGGCTGGCGGCGACTCTTCTTCCGGGGCTGCTGCTGTGCGGCATTGGTGGATACCTGTGGTTTACCCACCGCAAGGCGATGGTGGCGCAGCCGGTCCAGCCAACCGTGAAGGTGAAGCCGAAGCGTGAAGAGATCGACATGATTGCCCTGCGAGCGTACGCGCTGCAGGTGCTGCAAGAGGGTCTGAAGGACGCTGATGTCCAGCCACGGCTGCTGTCGGTGCGTGCAATTGGAGCGAGTCGGGACACCCGCCATCAGGCGTTGCTAGAGCCTCGGCTGGCCGATACCGAACCGGCGGTGCAGGTGCAGGCGGCCGGCGCGCTGGCGCAAATTGGCTCGCGGGGAGCCGTGCCGGCGCTTTTGAAGCTACATGCAGAGGCGAAAGAACCTCGGTTGGCGCTGGCGACGGCTGAGGCGCTGATGAAGCTCGGCGACACGTCGGTGCAGAAATACCTGGAGCAGAAGGCGAAGAAGGATCCGGACCCCAAGTTTTCACTCTTGGCGGCGTTGGCGCTCGAAGAACAGACGCCGAACCATCCGCCGCAAAAGGCGGTGGTGCAGCGCCTAAAGAAAAAGCCATCGCTCGAGGACTCG
>CALLYL010000471.1 GCA_937859535.1 uncultured Myxococcales bacterium | reverse complement strand
CCTGACGGGAACGGACTATGCGCGTCGCTCATGGTCGTTGCTCTCTGTACGGCGTTGACAGCACGCAGGCCCATGCTTATCGTAGAAAACCGATGAAGCAAGCAAAGTCGAGCACGTCGGCCAAGAGTGCCTGCTGTCCGCCCGCGAACGAAGAGGTGGACCTTCGCCCCATCGAAGGTGAACAAGCAGACGAAGAGCTAGCGACGCTGGCGAAGGCGCTGGGGCATTCCGCCCGCGTTCAAATTCTTCGGTTGCTCGTGCGCAAGGATGCCTGCATCTGCGGCGACATTGTCGAGGAACTGCCGCTGGCACAGTCCACCGTGTCTCAGCACCTCAAGGTGCTCAAGAACGCTGGGCTGATTCGCGGCGAGATCGATGGTCCCCGCGTCTGCTACTGCATCGAACCACGAACGCTGCGTCGTCTCAAAGCGCTCATGGGTGGACTGTAAAACCTGCCATCCATCGTCTATCGACAATGAACGAAAGGGAACACTATGTCTGTCACACTGCGAGTCTTCGATCCTGCCATGTGCTGCTCAACTGGCATCTGCGGGCCAAGTGTCGATCCAGAGTTGGCTCGCTTCGCTGCGGATCTGGAGTGGCTGGGGAAACAGGGAGTCCGTGTCGAGCGCTTCAATCTGTCGTCGCAGCCTGCCGCCTTTGCCACGACCCCCGCAGTGAAAGAAGCGCTGGGTCGCGGAACGGAAGTGCTGCCGATCATCATGGTCGATGATCGCGTTGTGGCCGAAGGAACCTACCCCTCGCGTGAGACACTGGCGGCGCTGGCAGGCGTCGTGGTGCGCAAGCTGCCGCAAGTCCCGACGGCCAGTGCATGCTGCGCGCCGGCTGGCGAAAAGACCTCGCCTGAATCGTCGGTCCGGCCCAAGAGCGGCTGCTGCTGAGGAGTGCGACATGGACTTTCTGGACCGAGCGCCACGCCATTTGTTTTTTACCGGCAAAGGGGGCGTCGGCAAGACCAGCGTCGCTTGCGCCACAGCGATTGCGCTGGCGGACCGAGGGAGCCGAGTCCTTGTCGTCAGCACTGACCCCGCATCAAACCTCGATGAGGTGCTGGAAACCGAGCTTGTGGCGACGCAGACGGCGATCCGCACGGTGCCTCGCCTGTCAGCGCTGAACATCGATCCCGAAGCCGCCGCGCTGGCGTATCGCGAGCGCACGGTTGCTCCCTACCGTGGCGTGCTCCCCGATGCGGCGATTCGCAGCATCGAAGAGCAGCTCTCGGGGGCCTGCACCGTCGAGATTGCGGCGTTTGATGAGTTCTCCAAGCTGCTGGGCGCGGCAGCAGCAACCCAGGACTTTGATCATGTCATCTTCGATACCGCGCCGACCGGCCACACCCTGCGACTCTTGGAGCTTCCCGCTGCGTGGACGGGCTTTCTGGAAAGCAACGTCGGCGGGACTTCGTGCTTGGGGCCACTGGCGGGCCTGAAGGAACAGCAGTCGCTCTACGATGCGTCTCGGTGCGCGCTGGTGGATGCTGCGCGAACCGTGCTGGTGCTGGTTTCGCGACCTGAGCGGTCGGCGCTGCGTGAAGCGGAGCGCACCCGGCACGAACTGTCTGGGCTTGGCGTGGTTCGTATGGAGCTGGTCATAAACGGACTCTTCGTTGCGTTGGACGCCACCGATGAGGTGGCCGTGGCCATGGAGCGGCGTGGCGTGGTCGCTCTTCGTGAGTTGCCCGAAGGACTCCGCTTGCTTCCGCGCACACAGCTACCGCTGCTCTCGTTTGGCTTGGTCGGAATCCGGGCGCTGCGGACGTTGCTGGCCGCGACGCAGGATACGATCGAGCACGCACCTCTTGATGCGGTGATCACGGCCTCTACTCCGCCGCTCTCCGCTCTCCTGCCGGCGCTGGAAGCGAGCGGGCATGGCGTCATCATGACCATGGGCAAGGGCGGCGTTGGCAAGACAAGTGTAGCGGTCAGTATTGCGGTCGAGCTGGTCCGTCGTGGGCATCGAGTTCACCTGACCACGACCGATCCAGCTGCGCATGTTGTGGAGGCGCTGGGCGATGCGGTGTCAGGTTTGACGGTGAACCGAATTGACCCGCTGGCAGAGACACGCGCCTACTCCGATGAAGTGATGAAGACTGCGGGGACAGGACTGGATGCTGCCGGTCGGGCGCTGCTCGAAGAGGATCTGCGCTCACCTTGTACCGAAGAGATTGCCGTCTTTCGCGCCTTCGCGCGCACCGTGGACGAGGGCGAGCAGGGCTTCGTGGTGATCGACACCGCCCCAACCGGTCACACACTACTTTTGCTTGATGCAGCGGAGGCGTACCACCGCGAAGTCCTGCGAACGGCAGGTCACGCTCCAGACGCGGTGCGCCGGCTGTTGCCACGGCTGCGCGATGCGGCGTTTACCAAGATCCTCATCGTGACGCTGCCCGAAGCAACCCCAGTGCATGAGGCGGCACAGCTACAGCGCGATCTGGTGCGCGCTGACATTCATCCCTTTGCATGGATCATCAACCAGAGCTTGATGCCACTGGCTGTGACCGATCCAGTGCTGGTGCAGCGCCGCGCTCGCGAAGGCCGCTTCCACGATGAGGTGCGCAAGCTGGCACAGCGGGTCGCGCTGATTCCGTGGACAGACACGCGGACCAGCCGCTTAGAACTGTTGTCCACGGCAGACGCTGGGCTGGCCCGCGCCTCAGCCGCGCAAACTTCACCGTAACCCCTCCCAAGATATCCGGCTCAGCGCTCATAAGGACTTGCTGGACATGCAGAACATTGGCAAAGGCATCGCACACAAACTCTCGTTTCTCGACCGATATCTGACCCTGTGGATTTTCCTGGCGATGGCGGTCGGCGTGGCTCTTGGTTTCCTGGCACCGGGCTTCACCCGAGCACTCAACCGTATGAGTATCGGCACGACCTCGATTCCGATCGCGGTGGGCCTCGTCCTCATGATGTATCCGCCGCTCGCCAAGGTCCGTTACGAAGAGCTGGGGAAGGTCTTTCGCAATCGCCGCGTGCTCGTGCTCTCGCTTGTACAGAACTGGGTGGTGGGACCGCTGCTCATGTTCGGTTTGGCCGTGCTGTTCTTGCGCGATCGACCCGAGTACATGCTGGGCTTGATCCTCATCGGCCTCGCGCGCTGCATCGCGATGGTCATCGTTTGGAACGACCTCGCCAAGGGGGACACGGAGTACTGCGCGGGCCTCGTCGCACTCAACTCGATCTTTCAGGTTCTGTTCTTCTCGGTCTACGCCTACTTTTTCGCCACGCTGCTGCCGCGCTGGCTGGGCCTGCACAGCACGGTCGTACACATCTCGATCGGACAGATTGCCCAGAGCGTCGCCATCTACCTGGGCATTCCGTTTCTGGCGGGCTTTGTCACGCGGCGAGTGCTGGTGCGTGTCAAAGGCGTCGAGTGGTATGAGTCGCACTTTGTGCCGAGGATCGGGCCGCTGACACTGGTCGCGCTGCTCTTTACCATCGTGGCAATGTTTTCGCTCAAGGGCGAAACCATCGTGCAGCTTCCGCTGGATGTGCTGCGAATCGCTGCTCCGCTGCTCCTCTATTTCCTCGTGATGTTTGCCGTGTCCTTTGTAATGAGCAAGCGGGTCGGTGCGAGCTACCAGCAATCAGTGACCCTGTCGTTTACCGCCGCATCGAACAACTTTGAGCTGGCGATAGCCGTCGCCGTCGCTACGTTCGGCATCCACAGCGGTGCAGCGTTCGCTGCCGTGATTGGCCCACTTGTCGAAGTGCCGGTGCTCATTGCGTTGGTGAACGTAGCGCTGTGGGCGCAGCGCCGCTTTTTTGGCAACGTCGCGCCTCCTTCTCCATCCCAGGCGTCGAACTGACCCGCACAGGAAGAGAGCAGATCATGGACCGAGCAAAGAGCATCCTGTTTCTCTGTGTCGCAAACTCCGCCCGCAGCCAGATGGCCGAGGGACTTGCGCGCCAACGCTTTGGGAACCGAGTCCGCGTGCAGAGCGCAGGCAGCCATCCATCGCGGGTGAATCCCTACGCCATCGAAGTGATGCGAGAAGTTGGCGTTGACCTGACCGGACACCACTCCAAGTCCGTAGACAGCATTGACACAGCATCGGTGGGAACAGTCATCACGCTCTGCGCGGAGGAGGTCTGTCCGGTCTTCCTGGGTCACGTCGAGCGGATTCACTGGCCCATCGCCGACCCAGCCAGCAGTGATCCATCGTTGTCTCGCGATGAACTGCTGTCTCGCTTCCGAACCGCGAGAGATCAAATTGCCGTGCTTCTGGCTGGGCTCGATGTGCGCTAATCATCCGCAATGCAACCGTACTAGCCAACAGACGCACGCAAAAAGGGGGCTTGATTCTCTAATGCATGCGAAGGGGTGAGGGTAGATGCGGGATGGCCTGCACAGGCGAGGTCAATCGCGCCCCCGGATTACGAGACGGACGAACTCTGTCCGGCGAACTCCCTGTTGCGAACAGAGGTTCAGAAGGCGGCAGCTGCAACAGCACAGATCGTTACGGACTGATGTCCAGCTCGCCCATCATTCCGTTTTCGGCATGTTCCAGGATGTGGCAGTGGTAGAGCCACTTGCCGACGAAGCCGTCGAAGCGTACCGCGAGCTTCAGTGTCTCCTTTCCCTTGATGTTCACCGTGTCCTTCCATGCACGAATCGGCTCGGGAACTCCTTCGCGCGACAGGACTTGGAAGGAGAAGCCGTGGATGTGAAACGGATGATCGATCGCTTCATCACTCATCACTTCCCACTGCTCAACTTCACCGAGCTTGGCGCTGATGATGGGAACGTTGGGATAGACCTGTCCGTTGATGGTGAACATCGGCATCATAGTGCTAGCGCTGCTGCTGCCATGGCCGTTGTGTCCGCTGGTCATCGGCATCATCTGTTCGCTGAGCATGAAGCTTCGGGTCCGTACCGGAGCAGGAAGCGTCGCAATCGTCGTCAGCGTCGCGGGCAACATGGGCGACATCACTGCCGCCTCTGCACTGTACTGCACGCGCAGTACGTTCGCTTGCGGAAGCGCTCCCGTGTCGTGCCCGCGCTCGTAAGGGAGCGTCACAACATCGAGCGCAGTACTCGGCGACGCCGCTGCTGAAATCACAACATCGGCGCGCTCGCCTGGGACCAGCAGCAGCTCGTCCAGCTCGCGTGGTGTTTCAATGAAACCGCCGTCCGTTCCGAGCAGCGTCAGCTTGTGACCCGGAAGCGAGAGCCGGAAGTAACGTGCATTCGCCGCGTTGATGAGACGTACTCGATGACGCTCTCCGGTGCGGAGGTTGAGAATAGGTCGCGCTTTCCCATTTGCGAGCAGCAGATTTCCCTGTCTGCCGATCATCAGCTCCATCATGTCGCCGACAGGCATCGGCATTCCGTTCGCATCCAGGTACACATCATCGAGCATCACCACCCGTTCACTGGTCAGCATCGGTTCGCTGGCCGCGCGTACCACCAGCGCACCATAGAGCCCCTTTTCCACTTGTGAATCGGAACGAACGTGGGGGTGATACCAGAACGTTCCTGCATCTTGGACTTGGAAGCTGTAGTCGAAGCTTCCGCCCGCAGGAACCGGATTCATCATCAGCGTATGGCCGTCCATGTTGTTCGGAACGCGTACGCCATGCCAGTGAATCGTCGTCGGATCAGGCAGGCTGTTCTTGAAGTGAACCACCACCTTGTCTCCCACCTTCGCTTCGAGGAGAGGGCCCGGAACGCTGCCATTGTACGCCCAGGCTGGTGTCTTCTTTCCCGGCAGATACGCAACCTCTGTCACGCGCGCTTCGATGTCTACTTCGACAATGCTGGGATCGGGATTCTTGTCTGTCAGCTTCTGCATGTCCCATGCGCCTGTATAGGGCGGGACATCGAGCACTTGGGGCAAGGTGTACTCATCCTTCATGCTGCAACTTGTGACCGTTGCGAGCGCGGCGGAGAGCGCCGTGGCACACACCACACGCAGTAGGAAGCGGGAACGGAACGATGTTGGTTTTGACTTCATGGGGACTCCTGTTTGTGCGTTCATGGGCACTCCTCTTTCACTTCGGACGAAAAATAGGGGACCGCGCTCAGTGCTGTGGTCGCACGAGTCTGTCCACTCTCTGCTTGAGCTGCTAGGGACGGAGTGTCGGTCGCGGAATGGTGTCCGCGAGCGTGGTCGCTTCATGGTCTTTCTTCCTCGCAAGGGCAAGCAAGCGAAGGATCAAGCCCATGAAACTGCTGCTGGACAATGGGCAGACCTCCGCCGTGCGTTCGATAGAACGAACACAGGGCGGCGATCTAAATCCGCAGGACAGAATGAAGCGAAGGAGGCGGACCACGCAGCGCAGGATCACCGCGACTCAAGGGGGAATTGCGTCGCTGCGACGGGGGTGAAAGGAAGGAATGCTGCGGCACAGGCAGGAGTGCAAACAGGACTGCCACGATATGGCTATGCGAGAGCGAAGCCGGAGGACTCGCATCCACAACAGCAGGCGCCGTGAGCTTGCAGCAGTCCTCAAGATTCCATGCGGCATTGGGGGATGAAGGATCGCTCTCCTGCGGCGGCGAGCACGGACTCAGCGAGCGACCGCCATCCGTGCAGACAAAGACAGGCAGCGCTGGCACAAGAGCGTGAACCAGCATGAAGATCGCGAACACAATGTGCGCGAAGCGCTGCATTGATCGCGAACCTAGCGCCAATGATTCGGCCTGGCAAAGCGTTCTTTTCACTGCCGTCGGAGCCTAAGCCTCCTGTTTGGTTGGACCCGTGAACCGATACACACTGCGAGCGGACAGTATTCAGCATCTTGGTCGCCAGCAGCCATGGCTTGAGGAGGGCAGGGCATCAGCATTCCCTATCGCAGCCAGGATGCGGCGCGTAGCATGCTTGTGTGCAGCTTGATTGCGCAGGCATGACAACGCAGACAGCGAGGATGGCATGGGGCATACGCATCGCTCCGGAAACGGACACGATCATGAGGATGGGATTGGTCAGACAAACGACTCGGCTGGGCATGCTCACGGTCATGGCCTGACGCCGGGCAGCCGCAACAAGCGACGACTGGCGGTGGTGCTGAGCCTGACAACGCTATTCATGGCAGCTGAGGTCGTGGGCGGTCTTTACACCAAGAGCCTGGCGCTGCTCGCTGATGCGGCCCACATGCTCACCGATGCGGGAGGCTTGGCGCTGGCGCTGTTTGCGATCTGGTTCGCCGAGAAGCCCGCCACGCCCGAACGCACCTACGGCTACTATCGCGCCGAAATTCTGGCGGCGCTGGCCAACGCCGTTGTGCTCATTGGGATCTCGGGGTTGATCTTGTATGAAGCCTACGAGCGCTTGCGAACGCCGCCTTCCGTTGCCAGCAAGCCCATGTTGGCCATCGCGGCGTTGGGACTGGTGGTGAACGTCGTGGGGCTCACGATTCTGCGCGGTGGGTCGCGCGATAGCTTGAACATGCAGGGAGCCTACTTCGAGCTTCTGTCCGACGCATTGACTTCGGTGGGCGTGCTCGTGGCAGCAGGCATCATGTGGGTAACAGGGTGGTACTACGCCGATCCGTTGATCTCAGTGGGTATCGGGCTGTTCATCCTGCCGCGCACCTGGGTGCTCCTGCGTGAAGCAGTGGGAATCCTGCTCGAAGGAACCCCTTCGGATGTCAATCTGGCGGCGCTTCGGACGGCACTCGAGACGCTCCCCGGCGTCGCGGCGGTGCATGACCTGCACGTCTGGGCACTGACCTCAGGCGTATACGCCATGAGCCTGCACGCCGTGCTCAAGGACGACGCTGGCCACGATGAGGTCTGTCTCGCCATCCGCCAGCACGCACGCAGCGCCTTCAAGATCAACCACTCGACCGTCCAGGTTGAGCGAGCCTGTTGTCCGCCCGCCGAGACGCACAGCTAAAGAAGCGGCCTGGCGAGTTCGCGCACGGTAGCGTCTCTTCCCATAACGACAAGTCGGTTGACACGAAAACCAGAGCATGAATATCTGTCCCTGTGTCAACGACACGCGGGACAAGGCAAGCACAGTCAGGTCGATATTTGCTGCGTCGTGCTGCGCAGCTTGTCGTGCGGCTGTCGGCGTTACTTATCCTGCTGCAACTTCTGGGGCTGCCCCAGCTCATCGCTAACTGGCGCGGCGAGTCCGACGGCGGCTGTACCGAGCGCTGTGCGGACTTTGACGCGAGCGAAGAGGCCCCCTGCGGTCCTCTTTGTCCCACTTGCACCTGTACCCACGCGCGCAGCCCAGCGCTTCCGGGGGCATGCGTGGGGGTGATAGCGCTGCTGGCTAGCGGCGTGGTTGATGTCGTGTTGCCCCGAGTGGATCAGCTTCCGGCTGCCCCGGATCTTGAGGGCGTCTTCCGACCTCCTCGCACGTAGTGACGGGCCGAAGTCGCTTGCTGCGGACTTGCTAGGTCCGCCGTCGGCGTCGTTTATCCAGGTCACCTCGCAAGGAGGAAACAAGATGTCTCTTTTCCTTCGCACAGCGCGAACGTATGCGCTGCTTGCGTGCATTGGTTCATGGGGCGTTGGCGTCCGCGTAGCTTGCGGCACGCCGAACCCCTGTGGCCCTGTTTTGTCGTCGATAGAAGTGATCCGCTGCGCGCTTGCGCAGAGTCCCGAAGTCCGTGCCGAGGAGCAGGCGCTCGCTGCACTACGGGGTCGCCGCACCGCTGCCGGGACGCTGCTGCCAAGCTATCCAACGCTCGCAGTGAGCTTGGCGCAGCGCACGCCACGGGGCGCAAACGCGGCGATGGCGCAAGAGCAGGTGCGAACACTCAACTGGTATGTGACGCTCTCCCAAGAGATTGAGGTCGCGGGACAGCGCGGTGTGCGGCTGGATGTCGCGGACGCAGCGGTCGCAGCCCAGGTGCGCCGGGTCGCGGTCGCGCAGCAAGAGGTGATCGCGGCAGCGCTGACAGCCTATTACTCGCTGTGGTCGGCGCAGCGTGAACAGCAGCTTGCCGTGGAGCTTTCCGAGGTCGCGGGCGGACTGTCGAAGGTGGCTTCGGCGCGGGCTGCGCAGGCACTGCTCGCTCCGGTCGAGTCGCGCGTGGCGCAGGCCGAAGCGACCCGACTCACCCTCCTCGGAGTCGAAGCGAGGCAGCGCGCAGCGACAGGTCAGGCCGTCTTGGCGACACTGCTTGGCCTCTCCGCGACTGCGCCGCCGTCGATAGCCGTGCAGTCCGTGGAACCGGACCCGCGCGTGCTCCCGGCACCCAGCGATGATCTGCCTGCGCTCATTGCTCGCTCGCTGACGCTTCGCGGTGAGCTGGCGGCGGCTGAGATGGAGCGCACGATGCTGTTGCAACAGGTACGTCTGTTGCGACGAACGCGGGTGCCGAACGTGACACTCTCCGCCTTTGCGCAGAGCGATGGCTTCGACGAGCTGGTGTTAGGGGGAGGGCTTGCGATGGGTCTGCCGCTGCCCGCACCGCTTGGTCCAAGTCGCCGAGGTGAAATCAATGAAGCACAAGCGCGTGTCGCGCAGTCCGAAGCCGAGCTGGATCGAGTTCGCCGCCGCGTCCAGCAAGAGGTCTGGCAAGCCGCTGCCGCACACCACGCGCAGCTGGAGGCGCTGGCGCTCCTCACCCCAGCGGTCGTTGCGCAGGCACGCATGGATCTGCGGGCTCTGGCACAAGCCGTGGGGGCTCGTCAGCTTCCGCTGCGCGAGGCGCTTCTCTCGCAACGCACGCTCATCGAGCTACTTCAAGCGCATCTGAACGCGCAGCGCGGCCTGCTGCTATCGCGGGTTGAGCTGTTGCGCGCTACCGGACTGCTGGCCCAGAGCGTTCCAGCATTCCAAGGAGAGACACCATGAATTCGCTACAAACAGCCTGGTTGCTCACGGGCATGCTCCTGATTTCAGGCTGCGCCAAGAGTACATCGAGTGCCCCTGCCTCTGCTTCTGCAACCGAGGGCCAAGAGTCGGGCGGGCACAAAGATGAAAGCGAAGAACATGCAGAGCTGCCGCGTCGCGTTCGATTGACGGACCAAGTGGTTGCAGCGGCGGGTATCAAGACCGCTCCGGCGACCGCGCAGTCCTTGCCCGCTACCGTAGACCTGACCGGCGAGATTACCGCCGACCCGGATCACGCGGCGCGTATCACCGCGCGCACTTCTGGTCGAATCGTCGAGGTTCACTTCAAAGAGGGCGACCGCGTGCAGGCTGGTGCGCTGCTGGTGGTGCTGGAGTCCACAGACATCTCGCGTACTCGCGCCGAGCTGCGGTCAGTTCAAGCGCGGGCACAAGCCGCGCAGCAAAATGCGACGCGCCTAGAGGCACTCTCTCGCTCAGGTCTGGCGGCAGGACAAGAGGTCGCTACTGCACAAGCGGAGGCCGCCGCACTGGCCGCTTCAGCCGCCGCTGCGCAGCGCACGCTTGCCGCCGCAGGAGCCAAGGAGGGCGAACCCGGCCTCGCTCGTTTGGAGGTTCGCGCTCCGATTGCGGGCGCGATTCTGCAACGGAACGCGATTCAAGGTCAGACCGTCGAGGTCGGACACCTGTTTGCAGACTTGGCAGACCTACAGACCGCGTACTTTGTCGGGCGACTGTTCGAGAAGCACCTGGCGCGGATTCAGGTCCGGATCGACTTCGGTGATCTTCTTTTCGGCGTCATTCCAGCGCTCGTCACTGTG
>CALLYL010000470.1 GCA_937859535.1 uncultured Myxococcales bacterium | reverse complement strand
GTTTACCAAGGTGAAGACTGATCTGCGGGGGGCGGATCACATCCTGTACAACGTGCTGGAGCTGCTGCGCTGGCTGGGCCTTTTGCTAGAGCCGTTTATGCCAGAGCGCTGCACGGAGCTGCGTCGTCAACTGGGGTTGACCGCACCGGAAGTGGCCACCTGGCCGATGGAGTGGGGCGGCTTGCCGGATCGTACGGCGGTGCGCAAAGGGGCGACGCTGTTCCCGCGCCTCGATCCCGATCGGCAAAAGGAGCTACTCGACAAGTGGCGGGCGGCGCGGCGTGAGGCCGAGCTGAAGGCCCAGGCCACGGCTCCGGCAAAGGTGGAACAGGTCGCTGCGAAGGTGGCTGCCGCTCCAGCCCATGCGGGGGCTGAGCCGCTGGCAGAAGTGACGATCGATGACTTTAAGAAGCTCGATCTGCGGGTGGCCAAGGTGCTGTCGGCGGAGCGGGTGCCGAAGAAGGATCGTCTGCTCAAGGTCGAGCTGGATCTGGGGCCGCTCGGCAAACGGCAGGTGGTGGCGGGTATCGCCGAGCTGTCTACGCCAGAGAGCCTGGTCGGAAAGAGCGTGGTGCTGCTGTGCAACTTGAAGCCTGCCAAGATTGGCGGCCTGCTTTCGGCGGGGATGATCCTGGCGCTGGGGGACGAAAAGCTGCTCGGCCTGGCCGGTCCTGATCGGGAAGTACCTCCCGGCACTCCGCTGCGCTAGCCGGTAAGTGGTTGGTTTCGCGATGGATTCGGGGAAAACATGCTTGAGGAGTGAAATGGGACGGTGATAAAGTCCCGGCACTCACGGCGCGTCGGGTTCCACAAAGTTAGGCCCATTTTTTCGCGCAGAGATCATATTTCCCGTCGCGCACGCACAAGTTTAGGAGCAAGTAAAACGATGAAAAAGTCACCGCTCGCCCAGGTGAAGGATAGCTTTGGTTCGAAGGAGAAGCTGGTTGACGCGCTTGTCTCGCTTCCCGAGGGTGTTCTCGATCGCGCTGAGGACAAGGCAGAGTGGAAGCAGCAGCTTCTGACTGCCGCCAACTCGAAGCTGCTCAAGCTGCACAACGTGGGCAGCGAGATCGCCAAGCGCTTTGGCAACAAGGAGAAGCTGGTCGACGCACTGCTCAAGCTTCAGAGCCGCAGCAAGGATCAGGACTTCCGCACCAAGCTGGTGTCGCTGCCGGTTGGCAAGCTCTACGATCGGTTTATGTCGGTCGAGCGCGCCAGCAAGCGAGCCCAGGCCAGCAAGAAGTAGGTTCTCGTGCTGCTCGCCCGCGTCGTTGGACCGCTGTGGGGGGCGCGGCGGGCGCAGAGCCTGACCGGGTACAAGCTCCTTGAGCTGGAGACTCGGCAGGGCAGTCGCTTGTGCGCAGTCGATGCGCTCGGCGCCGGACCGGGGGAGTGGGTGCTGGTTGCCCATGGCTCTCGGGTTCGCGACCTGACCGTTTCACCCGACGTCGCTGACAAAGACATCATCATCGGCATTGTCGATGGGGTGGACGGCGTAGACGTTGGGGCTGTCGGCGGAGAGATCCCATGATCCTCGGTCGTGTGGTGGGTGAGGTCTGGGCTGCCCGTCGGCATCCAGGTCTTGTCGGGCGGAAGCTCCTCATCATCGAGCCGCACTACTGGTATGACCCGCCGTTTCCGGTGGCCCACTTGGTCGCGGTCGATGCCTTGGGTGCTGGACCGGGGGATGACGTGGTGGTCTGCCTTGGGGAGCCAGCGCGGCAGTCGCTGCTCGCGAACACCCCAGGGACCGCCGCTCAGCCTGGGGATCCGCCAGGATATGCGAGTGCAGCCATGTTGCCGATCGAGGCAACGGTGATGGCGATTGTCGATCAAGTTCAGCTCCAAGCGATCGCTGAGCAGGGTTCGCTGAGTCGGAGACCGCTACAGACCGTGCTGCCCTCGTCCTTTGCCCAAGCGGTGGTGCCTTCCTGGTCCAAGCCTGACGTGGGGTCTGTGCCATGAAGCGCGGCATCTTGGTCGGCGAGATCTGGGCCAGCCGCAAGGCCGTTGGGCTGGCTGGTCGCAGCCTGAAGCTCGTGGTCGAGACGCCGAGCAGCGATCTTGGGACTGCTTTGTACGCTCCGCTTACGGTGGCGATCGACACGCTGGATGGGCGAGCTGGCCAAGAGGTCTTGGTGGCATACGGTTCGGGAGCGCGGAACGTCATCCTGCCGGGTCCAAACAATCGCGCTGTGCTGGCTGATGCCGCCGTGGCAGTCCTTCTGGACACCATCCCCAGCGATTCGCACAAAGGGTGATCACATGTTTGTTGGCAAGGTCGTTGGCACGGTGTGGTCCACGGTCAAGTGGCCAGGGGTGACGGGTCATAAGCTGCTTGTCGTCAGGCCATACCACCTCGCGGACTTGCTGGTGCATCCAGGCCGCAGCGGGGGGGGAAGCGACGGGGATGGCAAGGACGACGACGCCGCCGGTGCAACTGCCGCCACGCAGGCTGTGCCCCATCACGTGAACAATGAGGCGGTGGTGTGTATCGACCTGCTCGATGCCGGGGTGGGCGATGACGTGATCGTTGCGTTCGGTCATGCCGCTCGCGTTGCGGCCGACGAGAAATCGCTTCAACAAAACCAATTCTCCTCGAAGATCGCGGCTTTGCCGGGCCCCCAAGCCGCAACACCCACCACCACCCCAATCGATGCGGCTGTGGTGGCAGTCGTCGATGGCTTTCACATAGTGCGACCGGGTACTTGACTCATCTATGCGGCAAGCGGTACCGTTTCGCTATGCGAGTCTCTTTCGCCGCCGCCGTCTGCACCTGGGGGTTAGTCACTTGTGCAGGCCTGTCCGCTCAAGCTGCTGAACCAACCGATGTAGCCAGCTCGTTTGAATTCGAAAACAAGAAGCCTTTCGGATTCCGAGTCGGTGCCAAGTACAACTACTCGTACAAGACTGCGAGCCTCGGACGCGAGTCGCTGCCGCTCATTCAGAGCTCAACGACCCGCAACTACTTGCTCAGCAAGTACGGGGGCACGGATCTTTCGCGAACCGAGTCGGTGCCCGACCTTCTGTTTACCCAGAAGCGTCAGACGCTGTCGGTCGACTTGGCGATCGGTGTCTTCCGCGATCTAGAGATCGGTGTCCGCCTGCCGATCGTGATGCGCGATGAGCGTTCGTACAGCCTGGACCGCAACGCGGGTTGGAACAACTGCGCGGCACCGGCCAGCGATGGTGCGGGCGGGGAGAGCGGCTGGGACTGCGTGGCCTACGCATCCTCGACCTACCTTGATGGTATCTACCCGATTGAGCCTGCGGACCTTCGCGGGAGCACGGTGTTTACGCCGCCCACGCGGGGTGCCACCGGCCTGAAGTCGACCGGCATGGATGCCTTTGACACCGTCAACCTGTGGCTGATGGGCGCTCCGGTCTCGCAGAAGCGCGACCCGAGCAAGCCGACCTGGGTGATTGGCGTCGAGTATCAGATCTCCATCGGCAACGTGATGGGGTACGACAACACCAGTCGCTACATTGGCTACGACCTAGAGGCCAATCCGAGTGATGCGCAGAAGGCCTTGATCAGCAACGCCAATACCAATGAAAAGGGCTGGCGCGGGGTGAGCGATGGCCTGGATCGATTGGTGGCGCGGACGGCGATCTCGCACAAGTTCAAGTACGTGGACCCGTACTTCTCGCTGGCCTATACGCTGCCGATCGCACGTCGCAGTGACACGCCGTGGTCGACCGACTATGGCTTCCAGCAAAAGCGTTCGTCGCCGCAGCAGTCGGCCAACCTGACCTTCGGCTTCGAGGCAACGCCGTGGGAACAGAAGGAAAAGGGCCACCGCATCGGGCTCGACTTCCGGGGCGGACTCAACTTCACCTTCCTGGGTCGTGGTTACTCCGAGGCGTGGGAGCTGCTGGCTTCGTCGAACGCACTGGTGTGTGACGATCAGAGCGCGCTGCCACCTGCGTTCAACTATCGCGACACCTCAGCGTACGATGCAGTGCCGCCAGAGCCGGGCAAGGTCGGTGGTGGTACGGTGACGCAGGGTACGTTTAACCCGGCTTGCCGCACGCCGGGCACGATGCCGACGAACACGCCGCACAACGGCTACCGTCTGCCGAATGCCAGCCCGTACTATCAGAAGCCGTACACGGGCATCTCGCTCATCGAAAACTACATGACGTTCACTGCGGATGCGGGCGTGGTCGTCGAGCTGTTCAGTCACGTGCGGCTGCGGCTCGGCTTCAACTACGCACGGACCCAGGGGCACCTGGTCACGACGGACGACGCCGGTACTACGAGCTATCCGTCGAACATCGACCGCAACAATCCGACCAATCGGGTGCTGCCGACGGGTGTGACGACTCCGCAGGCGTGTAACTCCAACCGCGTCGACCTGTCGTGTCCGATGGACTGGAACCCGGCCTATCGCGCCGTCATCAATCAGCCGGGGCGTCGCTATCGCGTCGACGACATCAACACCCTCGGCGGTAGCGCTCAGCTCCAGGGCTACTGGTGATCGGGCTCGGGGAGCGGTGTCTTTAGCGCCAAGCTGCGCAGCCGCTCCATCGTTTCTTTGACCCCACCCAAGTGATTGCGCCGGAGAATCCAGTCCGGCGCCCAGCGCGCAAGCTCTAGCGAAACATCATAGGTCACTCGGCAGCGTTCATGATCGCTGTCTTGGAGTGGTTCGACGCGCCAGCGCGAGACCAAGCGGCGGAAGTAGCCAGGCTGCGCGGTACGCTCGACGACAAAGGCGTGATCTTGGGGGTCTTCCAGGGAGACAACCTCTTCGACCCACTTGACGCTGCCGATCGGCCAGGGCTTGCGCATCTCGACCGAGACGACACGACGGTCGGCGTGTCCCGAGATCACCTCGACACTGTGCGCGGGGAACAGCGGGATGAAGTTGGCGGGCTCGGCGAGTAGGGCAGCGACTTTGGCGGCGGGGAGGTCGAGCACGGTCTCGGCGTAGGTCCGCACGCCGGTGGTGGCTGGGAGTGAGCGGGCGACGACGGGGCTTGGCTCTTTGGCAGAGCTTCCAAGCGGTACTGCGCAGAGCGCCCACAGTCCGAAAGACAACGCGAGCGGCTGACTGTTGCGGAGTGCCTTCATGGCGGGGACGGTACGAACGCGGATGGGGCTGGGTCAACCGCAAATCCACATGAAGGGCTGGCGGAGCGATTCGTCCTCTCTATACTGGGAAGCCATTTGGAGGACAGGTCCATGATCAGTCGATTCTCTCGCTTGGTGTTGGGTGCGGTGGTGCTGGGAGGCTTGGCGCTGGGCGGCGGTGTGGCTCGGGCCGAGGGTAGCTTGGTCGGGGCGGTGGCGGGTAAGCCGTACGTGGTGACCGTCGCGCCGGTGAGCGGAGCGAAGGGCCAGCCGGTCAAGGCGCAGGTGGTGATACGGCCCGCTGCTGGCTATCACATGAACGAAGAGTTTCCGACGACGCTCAAGCTCAGTCCGACGGCGGGCGTGGCCTTCTCGAAGGCGGCGCTTGCGAAGCAGGATGCGGTGATGAGCAAGCAGGAGTGCCGCTTTGAGGTCCAGATGACAGGCTCTGAGGCAGGCAAGAAGTCGGTGACCGGTAACCTGAGCTTTGCTGTCTGTACCGAGACGACGTGCGATCCACAGAAAACCCCCGTCACCATCGAGCTTACCGTCAAATAAGGCCTCGCTATGCCGATCCCGCTTCCGGCTCACAACTCGGCCTTTGGTGATCGCTATCAAGATGGCGCTCGTCCCGAGGTTCGCTTTTATTTCGACATCGTGTGTCCCTACGCGTACCTGGCGTCGACGCAGCTACCGGCCTTGGCCGAGCGACAGATGGCCCGGATCGACTATCGGCCGATCTTGCTCGGCGGGGTGCTCAAGACGCTGGCATCGGAACCGGCGGCAGGACCGCTTGCCAAGCAGGCGATGACGCGCACTGATCTGGGACGGTGGGCGGAGCACTTGGGAGTGCCGCTGGTGTTTCCGGCAGAGCATCCGCGACGGACCGTCGAGGCGATGCGACTTTTGACTTGGGCCCCGAATCTAAGTGTGCCGACACTAATGGTGGCGCTGTATCGGGCCTACTGGGTCGAGGGTCGAGATGTCGCCGACATCGAGGTGCTGCTCGATATCGCGGAGTCAGTCGGGCTGTCGCGAAAGGATGCGCAACAGGGACTATTGAGCGCGCCGGTGTCCTTGGCGCTACGTCGTCATACCGATGAAGCGGTTAGCGATGGGGTCTTTGGGGTTCCAACCTTTGTCGTCGAAGGAGAGAGCGGTCCGAGGCTGTTTTTTGGCCAAGATCGCATGCACTTCGTCGAAGAGGCGCTGCGTAGTCATCCGCTGTCCCGCACCGAGTCGTCGGGACGATCACCGCGTCCGCAGCCACTGATTCCCATCGGAGGGCAGGGTGCCCAGGTTGCCAATGCGGCGCGCAAAGTCACGTTTGTGTACGACTTTTCGAGCCCCTTTGCGTACCTCGCCTCGACCCAGATCGAGCAGATGGCCGCAGGGTGTGGGGCCGAGGTCGAGTTCTTCCCGATTCTCCTCGGGGGACTGTTTCGAAGCATCGGCACGCCGATGGTCCCGATCTCGACCTATCCCGAAAGCAAGCGTCGTCACTCGATCGAGGACATGAGCCGCTGGGCCCATTACTACGGCGCGTCTTTCCACTTTCCATCGCGTTTTCCGATGAACACGGTGACGGCGCTGCGGCTTTCACTACTCGCTGAAGACAAGATCGCTTCGCTTACGCACGCGCTGTTTCGGCTGTATTGGGCCGAGGATCAGGATCTCGGGGATGTGCAGGTGCTGGAGCGAGCACTGGTCGAAGCGGGTCTGCCCACGAGCTTGCTCGACCGGGTCGGCGAGCCCGAGGTCAAAGCCAAGCTGCTCGCCAATACCAAACAAGCGGAAGAGTGGGGCTGCTTTGGGGTTCCGTCGTTCCGCGTCGCACAGCATCATGGCCAGCCCGAGCTGTTCTTCGGTCAAGATCGGCTGCTGTTCGTCGAAAAGGCACTGCGTCGTGGCACGGCCCATCCGTAGCAGCCGTCGTTAGCTGCGCGCCGGTTCTTTGACGTAGAAGAGGGTGATGGTAAGGCAGTGAAACTCGCGGTCGGAACTCTGCGTGACGACCTTGTCGACGACCCGCAGCGACGGATTGTTACGCAACCAACGGGAGATGTTTTCACCCAACTCTTCTCGTTCACGAGCCTTCGTCGCCGAAAAGACCTTCACGCCGGTGTAGACCATCTCCCAAGCTCCTTCACCCTTCGGCACCACGCAAATTCGAGACGGTGCCGGGGTTGGAAAAGGTACCGAAGTAGCCTAAGTAGATAACACAGTTCTCTCGCTGGCCATGCCGAAAAATTGTCTGCCGCACGATGCGGGAGCTGTGAGGGCGTATCGTTGACCTAACAGGACGCCCATCGCTATGATGGGCCGCTTTTTTGACCGTGAAGAGAGGAACAACATGCACGTAACGAGCAAGGATCTGGTGTTTGTCGCTGCGAAGCGGACGCCGTTTGGAACGTATGGCGGAGCACTCAAGGACTTTTCTGCGACAGACCTGGCGGTTCATGCGGCCAAAGCCGCCCTGGCTGCTTCGGGGGTTTCGGCGACGGATGTCGATCAGGTGATCTTCGGCAACGTGCAGCAGAGCTCGGCGGATGCAATCTACCTGGCTCGTCACGTCGGTCTGAAGTCCGGGGTTCCGGTTCCGGCCCCGGCGCTGACCCTGAACAGGCTGTGTGGTTCCGGTTTTCAGGCGGTGGTGTCGGCGGCAGAGCAGATCATCTTGGGCGCGGCGACGACGGTACTGTGTGGTGGAACCGAGTCGATGTCGCAGGCACCGCACGTCCTGCGCGGGGCTCGCTGGGGCTGGCAGCTTGGCAAACCACCGGCGATCAGCGACACGCTGTGGGATGCGCTGACCGATTCGTTTACCGGCATGCCGATGGCGCTGACCGGCGAGAAGCTGGCCGAGCAGTACAAAATCACCCGTCTGGAGTGTGATGAGCTGGCGCTTAGCTCGCAGAAGCGCTGGGGCGAGGCGCAAGCGCAGGGTCGCTTCGAGGCAGAGCTGGCCCCAGTCGATATCACCAGCAAGAAGGGGACGGTTCGCTTTGCGCAAGACGAGCACCCGCGTCCGCAGACGACGATGGAGGTGCTGGCGAAGCTTCCGACGGTGTTCAAGAAAGACGGCGTGATCACCGCTGGCAATGCTTCGGGAATCTGCGATGGCGCTGCGGCGCTGATCCTGACCACTCGTGAGCAAGCTGAAGCGAAGGGCTACACGCCGCTCGGACGACTGGTCGGCTGGGGTGTCGCTGGCTGTGATCCGACGATCATGGGCATTGGGCCGGTGCCAGCGATTCGCAATCTGCTCGCTGCAACGAAGACGCAGGTGTCGGACTACGATCTCTTTGATGTAAATGAGGCGTTTGCACCGCAGTTTCTGGCCGTTGCGAAGGAGCTGGGCCTACCGCTTTCGCAGACCAACGTCTGTGGTGGCGCGATTGCGCTGGGTCATCCACTCGGAGCCTCGGGCGCTCGCATTACGGCAAACCTGCTGCATGAGCTGCGTCGGCGTGGTGGCAAGCGAGCGATTGGCTCGGCCTGCATCGGCGGCGGCCAGGGCATCGCGGTCGCAATCGAGAGCATCTAGCGAGAGGCAGTCATGACCCGGCAAGCAGCCTCGGACATCATCTACGACTGGAACATCCACGACAGTCACGCGCCGCTGTGGCCGCAGAAGTTTGCGCTGTTCGATGAGACGCTGCGCGACGGCTTGCAGTCCCCATCGGTGCATGACCCGAGCATCGAGGACAAGATCGAGCTGGTGTTACTGCTTGATCGGTTGGGCGTTGAGCACGTCGACATCGCACTGCCGGGAGCGGGGCCACGTGCGGTCGAAGATGGTCTGAGGCTGGCCCGTGAGATTCGTGATCGCAAGCTACGCATTCGTCCGGCCTGTGCTGCCCGAACGCACCTCAACGACATCCGTCCGATCGTCGAGATTTCGCAGAAAGCGGGCATCGCGATCGAGGTGATGACGTTCATTGGTAGTTCGCCGATTCGGCAGTTTGCCGAAAACTGGGACGCCGAGCGAATCCTCAGGATGTCGGCGGAGGCGGTGTCGTTCGCGACGAAGAACAACCTGCCTTGTACCTATGTGACCGAGGACACGATTCGCTCGCGTCCCGAGATGCTGGCCCCGCTCTACAAGAACGCCATTGACTCGGGGGCGTATCGGCTGTGCCTGTGCGATACCGTGGGTCATGCAACCCCGGCGGGAGCGGAGAGCCTAGTCCGCTTCACGAGGGCGGTGATCGCTGGGATGGGGCTCGACGGCAAGATTGGCATCGACTGGCATGGTCACAACGATCGCGGTCTGGCGGTGGTGAACTCGCTGTCGGCGCTGCGGGCTGGGGCGGATCGCATTCATGGGACGGTGCTCGGGGTTGGGGAGCGGGTCGGCAATGCCGCGTTGGATCAGCTGCTCGTCAACTTGCACCTGATGGGCGCGCTCGCGGAGGATCGCGATTTGTCGGCGCTCGATGCGCTGTGCTCGCTGATTTCGAGGTCGTGCAACGTGCCGATTCCGTACAACTATCCGGTGTTTGGCACCGATGCGTTCCGGACTGCGACGGGCGTACACGCTGCGGCGATCATCAAAGCGGAGCGCAAAGGGGACGCTTTTCTGGCGGATCGAATCTATTCGGGTGTGCCGGCGACGATGTTTGGCCGTCGGCAAGAGATCGAGATCGGGCCAATGTCGGGCGAGTCGAACGTCTCGTATTGGTTGGAGCGTCACGGCGTGCCAGCCTCAAACGATGCGGTGAAGCGGGTGTTCGCAGTGGCCAAGGCGGCAAACCGGCTGCTTTCTACCGAGGAAATCCTGCTTGCTGCTCGAGCCGTTCCCGGGGCCGAGGACCGCGATGCGACTTGACGAGCCGTCCCGAAGCACGGTGTAGTGGTAAGTGGATCAGGGCGCTGGTTGGCTACTTGGCAGACAGACGAACCGAGGCTTTTCTTTTGCGGGGAGCGCGGGCATGAGCGACAAGAACAAGTTCAACGGTGTGAAGGTCTTTTCGGCGACGATGGCACAAGAGCGGGACCAGCTCGGTGAGAAGGTGACGGCTTGGCTGGCCGACCGACCCGAGGTGCGCGTCGTCGACACCGTCGTGACCCAGTCGAGCGACGAAGCGTTTCACTGCGTGGCGATTACGCTATTTTACCAAGACGACCGCTGATCGATCATCCGACCGCGTTCCTCTCTTACAGACTCCCACTCGAGACACGCGCACAGCGCAATCGAGTCCCGATAAGCCCTCAATAGAAAAGCTTTGTCCGCCCCTACTGCGTCGTGGGACACTGCAATCATGGCCCGTGTCTATGCGGATGACGCGGCGGCCCCTCTTAGCCACAGCTCATGATCGGCCAGGTCGTCGGAAACTATCGCTTGGTGCAGAAGGTCGGCGAAGGCGGCATGGGTGCCGTCTACGAGGCCGTCCGCGAAGACATCGGAATCCGCGCCGCGATCAAGGTTCTCCACCGAGAACTAGCCCTAAACCCAGAAATGGCCACCCGCTTCTTCAACGAAGCGAAAGTGCTCAGCAAGCTGGAGCATCCGAGCATTGTGC
>CALLYL010000469.1 GCA_937859535.1 uncultured Myxococcales bacterium | reverse complement strand
ACGAGCCGGCGGAGTTGACCTCCGGCCGGGGGCCGGGCGACTTCATAGGCTGGCGGTGCCGTCTGGGAGTAGCCGCCAGCATGCATGTGCACGCCGCTTACCAAGGGACCGGAGAGCATCCCCGACTGGTTCATCGACATCGGTGCGCTGACCATTCCCGACTGATGCATCATCATCGGTGCGCTGATGATGCCGCTCTGGTGCATCCCCATCGGTGCCTGAACTTGGCCGGGGACTCCGTACGGACCAGGCTGCATCATCATCGGTGGTGCATACCCCGGAGCGCCCATTCCCATCGGGACGACGCCAGGCGGAAAGCCTGCGGCGCGCATCGACATCGAGGGGTCCGCCATGGGTGCCGGCTGAACGGGGGCAACCGAGATTTCTCCATCGATGGCTTGAGCGAACTCGGTCATCGATTGGAAGCGGCGAGTTCGGTCCTTTTCCATCGCCCGCAGACAGATGGCCTCCAGGTCGGCCGGAACGCTGCGGCTGCGATGGCTCGGCAACTCCGGGGCCTCGAACATGTGCTTGGTCAGCGTGCCCATGTACGTTTCGGCGTGGAACGGAACTTTGCCGGTCAGCATCTCGTATACGATGCAGCCGAGAGCGTAGATGTCGACTCGGTGATCCGGTGTCTCGCCGCGAGCCTGTTCAGGGGACATGTACTCGGCGGTCCCGAAGATCATGCCGCTCTGCGTCAGTCGGTTACCCTGGCCGCCACCGCCCGATTCCATCGTGGTCATCTTGGCGATGCCGAAGTCGAGGATCTTGACGAAGTCGGTCTTCCCCTCTTTTTCGACGAGGTAGATGTTCTCGGGCTTGAGGTCGCGGTGGACGATGCCTTTGGCGTGGGCGGCAGACAGTGCTCGGCAGAGCTGGCCCACGATGTGGCGGATTCTCTGAGCTGGGAGCGGCCCTGACTGCTGTATGGCGTGTGCTAGGTCGTGGCCTTCCAGAAACTCCATCGTGAAGAAGACGGAGCCGGATGCAGTCTCACCGAAGTCGTGGACCTCGACGATGTTCTCATGACCGATGCGGGCGGCGGCGCGGGCTTCCTGGATGAAACGCTGGACCAAGTCGGGCTTCGATGCAAAGTCCTGAGACAGGATTTTGATCGCCACCCGTCGCTCGATCATGACGTGCTCGGCCAGATACACCGCGCCCATTCCGCCCGCCCCGAGCTTCTTGATGATGCGGTAACGGTCGTTCAGCATCATCCCGATATAGGGATCCTGAACTTCGGCGAGTTGCTTTAACACCGCCGCTTCGCGCGCATCGAGCGAGTTGCCACCTGGAGACGAGTCCTTCGCTCCAGCCTTGGCCCCTGGTTGCGACGATGCGTCGTCGGGTTTCGGTGGATTTGGCACTGTAGGACTAGGTTATCACAACCGGAATGGAGGAACCATCGCCGAAGCTGGGCGGCGTGGCGTACTCGCAGAATCGCTCTACGTGCCCGCTACTTCCCGCGTGAGAACGGATCGCGCAATCCGGTTGGCAGCGAGTTCTTTTCCGCTGGACTGCTCTTGCCAGCCGGTTTCTTGACTTCGCCAGCCTTTGGCTTTTCCCCTGTCTTGATGTCGTTCTTTTTCGTGTCGCTACGGGACTTGCGCGAACCACCGACCTTCTCAAGTGGAACGTCGACGTCCTGGTCCTTTTCCGGGAGCATATCTTCTGAGTAGCTCTCGAATCCCTTGCGACGCAGCTCCAAGTGGAGGGGCTGGCTCTTCTTATGAGAAATCCGCAGCGGCGTGATGCCTCGGACGTCACCGTCTACGACGACCTCAGCTCCGGGCGGCTTGGTGGTGATCATCAGGTACACCGGACCCGGCTCGACCACCTTGGGCGGCGGCTGTTGCGGGACGCTCGGCTCGACCTTGTTCACGATGGGCTTGGGCGGAGTCACTGGTGGTGTGACCGGCTTCGGTTGCTCTTGGAACAGCAGGAAGTACAGCAGCAAGCCGATCACCGCCACCAGGACCACGGCGACCCCGATCAGCACCGGCTTTACGCCCTTCCCCGAGTCGACCGCGTGACTCTTCCCGGTTGGTCGAGGCGGCGTGGGTGTCGCCATCTGCTGCGGGAACGAACCCATCTGTTGTGGGAACATTCCCTGCTGGACGCCCATCGGTTGGGACATCTGCTGCGGGAACCCGCCTTGTTGTGGATAACCAGGCATCGGCGCTGGTTGTATTGCGAGCTGGCCACTGGGCTGAGCGGGAGCGGCGACCATCCCCGGATCATCGATGACGATCCGTCCGCCCTTTAGTTCCTGCTCGACCTGAGTGAGCGCTTGCTCCAGCTCTTTCATCGATGGAAAACGCGCTTCTGGCTTTTTGGCCATGGCGCGAATGACCACCGCGTCCAGTGAGGCTGGGATCTTTAGCTCCGGCTTGCGCTTTCGAGGCGGAATGATCGGCTCAAAAACATGCTTGGTCAGCGTCTGTGCGGGGCGGTCACCCAGGAACGGCACTACGCCGGTGAGCATCTCGTACATGATGCATCCGGTGGCGTACTGGTCGACGCGGTGATCCGCTTCTTGGCCGGTCGCTTGTTCGGGCGACATGTACTCTGGTGTACCGAGCACCATACCCACTTGCGTCAGCTTCTGACCCGAGCCGACCTTGGCGATGCCGAAGTCGACGATCTTAACGAAGTCTTTTTGTCCCTCTCGCTCGAGGAGGAAGATGTTCTCTGGCTTGAGGTCGCGGTGGACGATGCCCTTCAAGTGTGCCGCGTTGAGGCCTCGACCCATCTGGGCAGCGATGGTGCAGACTCGAGCCGCATCGAGCGGCCCCTCTTGGATGGCCTGCGCCAGCGTCTGGCCCTGCAAAAACTCCATCACGAAGTAGGCGTGGCCGTCTGGAAGTACGCCGAAGTCGGTGATATCGACGATGTTGCTGTGACCGATCTTCGACGCCGATTTGGCTTCTTGGATGAAGCGCTGTACCGCTGCCGTGTCCTGCGCTGCTTCTTTGCGGAGGATCTTGATCGCGACCGGTTTGTCGATGAGCACGTGGCGGGCCTTGTAGACCACGCCCATGCCGCCTTCTCCGAGTCGCGCTTCGATGGCGTAGCGGCCATCAATCGTGGTGCCAAGCAGCGGGTCTGCTTCGACCTCTTTGGCTGCTGAGTTGCTGGGCAACGGGGAACCGTCCCGAGGACAAAACTCAAGCACGTCCGGGTACTTGATCTGACACTGGGGACAAGTCTTCACAGCCGACCCAGCTTACCTTTCTTCTCTACCCACGGTCAATCGGCCCGCAATACGGGGCACTCACTTCCGATAGCAGCGCCCACTTTTCATTCCAGGCCGCGAGCGCGCAGCTCATCGTCATCTTCGCCTCGCAGGTGTCCCAGCTCGTGCAGCAACGTGGTACGCACCTGCGCCCGAAGATCGTCACGGGTCGTGACAATTCGCAGCAGGTTTTTGCGATACAGGACAATAGATCGTGGCTCGCTGTCCGGCATCCCGAGCGGCAGGCCGCGAAATAGACCAACTATCGTCGGTGATAGCGTGGGCTGATCGGCCGTCAGATCGGTGATATCTGGGAGCTCGGCGAGCTCCAACTGCACGAGCTGCAAGTCGGTTCTCATGGGTCCGGGCAGCGCTTTGACCTCCTCGGCGACCAGCGTCCCAAATTCAGCCGTCGAGATCGACAGAGGCGGCGGGAAATCCTTTGGGGCTAGCTTGCGGGCACTGGCCAGTTCTAGCTCTGCTGGAACCGATTCTCCGAGCATCTCCAGCACCAACCCAAGCTGATGGTGGGCCCACGCATCGTCCGGAGTGCGCCGAGTCAGCTCGACAAACGCCCGCTGGGCTTCCTTCAGCCGACAGAGATCAAACAGCACGAGCCCTCGCTCATAGCGCGCCTGATCACTATCGGACAGCGCGATCGCTTGCTCAAGGGGGAGAAGCGCTTGGCTGGCCCGTCCCAGATCGCTCAGCGCCTGACCTTCCAGCAGGAGCAGTCGTGACAAAAGGGATCGATCGGCATTGGCCGGGTGAGCCGGTCTCTCTGGGCGCTCCGGTCTTCCCATCGGGCTTGGCGTACCTGGGCTTTGTGACTTCGGCACGACCCCTAACAATGTATGAGCGGGTCGCTTCAGCAGTGCCTCGGTGCGTTTGCCCCGTTTGAGCAGCGTTTTGCCGTGTCGTACATAGGCCAGCCCGATCAGGGTGTTGTCGGTGGTCGCCGTCTCATTAAAAAAAAAAAGCTCTGCCGCACCGGCCAGCGTCGCTGGATCATCGGGATCGAGGGCCAGTGCATGCGTGATCGCTTGTCTCGCTTCGTCTTTTTGGCCGAGTCCGATCAGGGCCAGCGCTCGATTGTGATGGGCTTCGACGGACTGCTCATTTTGCCGCAACGACTCCTCGGCACAGGCCAGCGCCTCGTGGAAGAACCGTTCTGACTCGACTTGCGGGTCTTTGTCACGGCAGATGCGCTGCTGCTGACCGGCCTGTTCCAACCGATCGGCGGAACGATTGAGCAGGGCAGCCACGGAGCGTGGTGGTGACAGTGCGGTATCTTCGGCAAAACAGCGCTGGAGAGGGGCTGGCGTCTTGGTCGCCCCGACCTCGCCGTGCTTTGCCGTCTCCGGTTTGGGGGGACTGGGTGGCTGCGCGGTTTTGTTCTCAGCCGCACTGGCTCGACTTGGCTCCGCTGCCGGTGTGGTAGCGGTCGGAATCGGTGCCGGATTCGTGGGCTCGATGGTCTGACGACAAGCCGCAGGCGATGCCACGCAGGCAGCGAAGGCAAACAGATGTAAGGGAAACGAGCAAGTGCGCAACGACGCCATTATTGCAAAAACGTGCAGGTCAACAAATGCCGTGACGACTCCCAGACAACGATTTGCTACTGGGCACGGTCTCGGCTTGAGCTGTGGACACCGTCACGCATAATCCGCATATGCTGCTGCGCTTTTTCTTCCGCCTGCGAGAGGTGGGTTTGCCCGTTTCACTCACCGAATATCTGACGCTGCTTGAAGCGCTGAAGCAACGGGTGGTGTCGTTTAGCATCGACGACTTCTACTTTTTGTCTCGCTCGTGTCTGGTCAAGGACGAGCGGCACCTCGATCGCTTTGATCGCGTCTTTGGCGAGTCCTTTTCGGGCATCGAATCCGTGGGAGATCCGCAGACCGGGGCCTCGATTCCCGATGAATGGCTGCGCAAGATGGCGGAAAAAATGCTGTCGCCCGAGGAAATGGAACAGATCCAGGCTCTCGGCGGCTTCGACAAGCTCATGGAACGACTGACGGAGCTGCTAAAGGAACAGCACGAGCGTCATCAGGGTGGTGGTCGCTTCATCGGTACCGCAGGGACTTCGCCGTTTGGAGCGTTTGGCTATAACCCGGAAGGCGTGCGGATTGGCCAAGATCGCTCGCGTCATCGTCGAGCTGTCAAAGTTTGGGACAAGCGCGAGTTCAAGAACTTAGACGACAACATCGAGTTGGGAATCCGCAACATCCAGGTGGCACTACGTCGGCTGCGACGCTTTGCCCGGCAAGGTGCTGCGACCGAACTGGATTTGCCCGGAACGATCACGGCCACGGCGGAGAACGCGGGGTTTCTCGACTTGCAGATGGTTCCCGAGCGCCACAACACCGTCAAAGTGCTGCTCCTCCTCGATATCGGTGGATCAATGGATGATCACGTCCAGTCCTGCGCGGAGTTGTTTTCGGCGGCCCGTAGCGAGTTCAAGCACCTCATCCATTACTACTTCCATAACTGTGTATATGAATCTTTGTGGAAGGATAACGCTCGGCGCTCCAGCGAGCGCACCCCCACCCACGATGTCCTGCACACCTATCCCGATGACTACAAGCTAATCTTCGTCGGCGATGCTGCGATGAGTCCTTACGAGATCGTGCAGCGTGGCGGCAGCGTCGAGCACTGGAATGAGGAAGCGGGTGCGGTGTGGATGAAGAGGCTGCTCGACACGTATCCCCACTCGATTTGGCTCAACCCGTTGCCCGAGTCGGCCTGGCAGCACTATCAGTCCGTGGAGATGGTCCGATCACTGATGACCGGCCGGATGTTTCCGATGACACTCCAAGGGCTCGACGCAGCCATTCACGAACTCAGCCACTAGGAGTCGCCTACGGGCGAGGTAGGTTGCAGGTGCCGGGGGCGCTGTAGCATGAACTGTTGACGCAGTAGCCGCCGCAGTCTCGACTGCTGGTGCAGGGCTTGCGAAGGCACTGACCTGCATCGCAGCGGAAATCGGTGGGGCAGTCGCTGGCGCTTGTGCAGGCCTTGGGCTCACAGCGATGATTCGCGGCGCAGCGCTGGCCTTCGCTGCACTCGCTATCGGCAGCGCAGCCTTTCATGCACACCGTTTCGCTGCTGCATAGGCACAGCGAGGGGCTGCTACCGCAAATGTAGGTGGGTCCGAGCGCCGCACAGACGGCATCACTTGTGCAGACCTCGGATGGCAGTGGGCGACGACAGATTCCGCAACCAGCGAAGCCGCCCGGTGAAAGACAGGATCCTTCGGCCGGCTGACACTCTTGTTCGACGGCACAGCGACCCATGGGAATGGGCTTGGTGGTCGGGGTGTCGCAGCCAACCAGCAGGGCAATGAAGGCGAGTCCGGTCAACATGAAGCTTCGGTTCATCGAGAGTTCTCCTTCTTTTGCTTATCGGCAGTTGTCGACGGTTGAATTGCGATTTTGGGAACATCTTCGTTCCCGTCGAGAAGTGTCCGTCGTCAGGCCGGGTCTTCGTCGCCAATGACTGGACAGGCAAATTTCGTGAAACTGTGCTTAATTCGTAGCCACGTTCATGCAAGAAAGTGCGTCTTCACTGCCTGCTTCTGGCAGGTCACCGACGGCAACACCATCCAGTCGTTCACTCGGTGGCCCCGCATCGTCCCCTGGTTCCCCCGGACATTCTCATAGCCACGGTCCCAGAATCGAGAACACCCGTGACCTCGTCAAGGTTTCACTGGCCGCCCTCGGGGTCGTGTATGGCGACATCGGCACCTCACCGCTGTACGCGTTCAAGGAGTGCTTTTCCGGCGAGCACGGCGTTCCCGTCGATACCGCCAACGTATTCGGCATTCTGTCGCTGATTTTCTGGTCGCTGACGCTGGTGGTTGTTTTCAAGTACATGACGTACATCATGCGCGCTGACAACAACGGCGAAGGTGGAATCCTGTCGCTGCTGGCCGTGCTCGCGCCGCGAGGCAACGTCGACCGTCGAGCCGTCGGTCGGCTGTCTCTGGTTCTGCTCGGGCTATTTGGCGCAGCACTGCTCTACGGAGACGGCATCATTACGCCGGTGATCTCGGTCTTTTCGGCGGTCGAGGGCGCGCAGGTCTATGCACCGACGATTGGCTATGGTCATTGGGCGGTATCGACGGCGAGTCTGGTCCCACCACTGACCGCATCGATCTTGGTCGTACTGTTCCTGATGCAGAAGCGCGGCACGGCCGGCGTCGGGGCGCTGTTTGGTCCGGTGATGCTGGTGTGGTTTGTCAGCATCGGACTGTTTGGCATTTTCGGGATCATCAAAAATCCATACGTTTTGTCGGCGGTGAATCCGCTTCACGCGATCCGCTTCTTTGCGCACCACAAACTGCACGGCTTTTTGGCCCTGGGCGCGGTCGTGCTGTGTGTCACCGGAGGTGAGGCGCTGTATGCCGATATGGGTCACTTTGGTCAGCGAGCGATTCGGTTGGCTTGGTACTCGCTCGTGTTTCCAGCGCTGCTGCTGAACTATTTTGGACAGGGCGCGTACCTGTTGGCGCATGGCAAGGGCGAGGGTACGTTCAATCCGTTCTTCCAGATTGTGCCGTCGTTTGTGCGGGCACCAATGGTCGTCGTGGCGACCCTGGCGACGATTGTGGCGTCGCAAGCCCTGATCTCGGGCGGCTTTTCGCTGACTCGTCAGGCGGTTCAGCTCGGCTACTGGCCACGTGTCGCCATCGTCCATACTTCCGAGGATGCCGAGGGCCAAATCTACGTTCCCGAGATCAACTGGGCCATGATGGTTGGTTGTCTGGCGCTGGTGCTGGCGTTCCGTCGCGAAGGCTCGGGAGGTCTGGCCGCAGCCTACGGCATCGCAGTCACCGGAACGATGGCGATTACCTCCATTCTGTTCGGCGTTGTCGCTCACGAGCGGTGGGGATGGAGCTGGCTCAAGATTGCGGGCCTGGTTGGGCTGTTCTTGCTGATCGACCTGTCCTTCTTTGGTGCCAACGTCGCCAAGATTGCCGACGGTGGCTGGATTCCGCTGGTGGTCGCGATTGGCATCTTCATCATCATGACGACGTGGAAGGCGGGGCGTGCCGCACTCGAACAGTTCGTTCAAAGTGCGAGCCTGCCGATGGATCTGTTCCTCGGCGACCTGCAAGAGCGGAGCTTGCCTCGGGTCAAGGGTACGGCGGTCTTTATGACGGGTAAC
>CALLYL010000468.1 GCA_937859535.1 uncultured Myxococcales bacterium | reverse complement strand
GGAGAGTCGGCTCCGCAGGTGACAGTGATCAAGCGGACGATAAGCTATGCATCCCCGACGGTGTTGGAACAGCGGGGACAGACCCGATACCAATATCCTGAAGCGAGTCAGTTAGGTTTTGTGGCTAACGAAATCGCTGTATTTGCAGGTGGATGGGATGGGAGTGATCAGCCCAAGCAGAAGCTCCGGCGGTTTCAGTGGACGGCATCCGAACTATTGGACGTTGCATTGCCTGGGCTGTTTGGCTCGGTCTTTGGGACTGAGGTGAAGGTGGGACTGGGGGCGGAGCAGGTGTTGCTGGCGCGACCGATGGCGGCACAGGTTCTGTCCCAATGTGCTCTGATAGCATCTTCACCATCTGACTGTAAGGCGTTACCGATGTCTTCCCTGCCGCAGGAGACGAAGGCACTGGCCGTATCGTCGGATGGGAACTGGGCGGCCTATGCGGACAAGGATGGAAAGCTGTTCTGCGCGAGCCTGAGCGGGGTGCTTCAGTGGCAGGGAATCGCGAGTAGTGTGACCAAGCCGTTCTATGCGATGGCGTTTGGGGATGTGAACGGCGACCAGAAGCCTGACCTCGTGGGAGTGTGGCAGGATGGAACAGGAGCGGAAGTGAGAGCGTTCCTAGGCACTGGGAGCGGATTCATCGAGAGTGCGGATGATAGTCGCTCATTGAGCGGAATCGGAACGATGCCGGTGTCTGCGATGGCGGTGGGAGACCTTGATAGCGATGGAAAAGCGGATGTGGTAGTGGCCCGAGGGCTGACGGTGACGGTGTATCAGAACCTGTTTGGCAGCCTTGGAGCGGTGTGGCAGAGCACGCTGGATGGTAAGCAAGCCGGGACGAAAATCGGCGCGCTGGCGGTGGGTTGGCTGACGGGGACGGATGCGAACCAGAGTCTCGACATCGTAGCAGCGAGCAACACGCCTTACGACGCAACGGACAAGAGCAACCTCTACCTGCATGTGTTTCGTCCCATGCAGGTTCAGTAGCGGCCGTCTAGCGATAGCGTGAGGCGGACTGACTGTAGAGCTTGATGCCGGTGGCGGCGGACCAGATCCAGGCGAAGAGCCCGATCAGGATGCCCAGCCACCACTTGACCAGCAGTAGTGTCGGAAGCGCTGCGACCGCCATCCCGAGCTGGACAAAGCCGGTGCCGTAGATGCCTCTCATGATCGTCCCTGAGCCGGGGATGACGAAGTTCATCACCATCTGGGTCATGCCGGCTGGATCGGCACCTGCGGAAACTCCCGGGGTGACGGTTCTGCCATCGGGAGGTTGCAGCGCGTTTTGGGCTGGATTCACAAGGGCGGCCTGGCTATCGGGCTTGTTCATGATGAGATCCATCTGTTGGTCGATCTGGGCAATCTCTCGCTCGGCTCGTTCTCTCGCGGACAGAGCAGGGGTCGTCGCGCCACCGCTTTGCATGGGTGGTCTGGCGGTTAGCTGGGCGGGTTTTTCGCTCATGGGTCGTGATCCTGTGGATTCCATTGTACGGCTCGTACCGCAACAAGACTCTGGACCTTAGGATTCTTCGTCGGGAAGAACCAGCGGATAAGTCGTCTGGGGGGTGATCACCGCGCTGCGAGTCGAGCTTCGCACCTCACTGCCGGCGAACACGACGCTTCGGCTTAGCTCCACGCCTCGCTCGACGCGGGCACCATCACCGAGCACAACTTCGGGGCCCACCACCGCACCTTCGGATACCACCGCGCCTGCCGCGATACAAACCGGCGATAGGATCGTGGCAGACGATGCGATCTGTGCCCGTGGACTGATCCCGATGAGGGGACCGGGCGGGTAGGGCAGTCGCGCCTTGCCCCGCAGTACGTTGAGGTTGCCTTGCAGGAAGCGCTCTGGCGTCGAGTGCTCATGGAAATAGCCGGGGATGATGTAGCCAGAGAGCACCTCACCCGCTCGGAGGGACGGCACGTAGCCTTGACGAACGATGCAGGACGACTCGTTGGTTGGCAGACGCAGCAGCAGGTGCGGCTCGATGATGTGGACGCCCGTGAACATGCAGCGAGTAAGAGGCGGTTTGGCAACAGCAGCAGGCGATTTTTGGCCAAGGATGCTGTGAACCCGTCCGTCGGCGTCGACCTCGACAGCGCCCCATTCATCGGCATCGGGGGTTTCGCGCAGAACCATCGTGGCGGCGGCACCGGTGACACGATGCAGGGCGAGCACCGCTTCGAGATCGACATCGATGACCAGCTTGCCGTTGATGACGACGCACGGCTCGCGAAAGTCGTGCGTTAGAAACTCCGCCATCTTGCGAACACCACCGCCCGTACCGAGCAGCGTGGGTTCCGACGAGTAGTGTATATCCATGCCGAGGCTCGCGCCGTTCCCGATGGTGTTGGTGATGAGGTGCCCCAGGTGGTGCAGGTTGATGGCGACCTCGCGCATGCCATAGCCTCGGCACAGTGCCAGCGCATACGTGAGCAGTGGATGATTGCAGACCGGGAGCAGCGGTTTGGGTAACTCGTCGGAGATACCTCCGAGTCGACTGCCCATCCCCGCACACAGCACCATCGCACGCAGTGGTGTTGCAAAGATCCCTTGCATTACAGCTCCTCGAAGACCACAAAGCGCCGGTCGGGGACCGCGCCGCAGGCTCGTGAATAGAATCCCACCGGGCCGACCCAAGCGATGACACCGCCGTCGGGACGATCGACAACGTCGAGTAAACAACCGAGCAGAAGTGCCTCGCCGAGGCCATGTCCTCGGTGTTTGTCGAGCGTTCCCATCGGACCGAACCAGCCGAGTCCACGGTTGTTGCCGTCGTGCGCCGCAAAGGCGACCACTTCGCCTGTTCCGTCGAGAGCAACATGCACCGCCGGGCCTTCGGGCAGCGCATCGGCATACTCGGCCGCTTCTCCTCCGAATGGTGGTCCCAGGGCACGGGCAACCTCGAAGGACCACACCGGTGCAAACGAGCCGGTGATCATGTTGAGCAGCGGTTCCACATCGGTCGCCGTCGCGCGTCGGATGGTATAGCCAGCCGCCATCGCTGCTTTACAGAGCAAGGCCATTCGTTCCGGGGTGACCAGGGGATTTTCATGCACCGGTGCGCGCAGGTTGAGCAGTCGAGCGGCTTCGCCAAATCCTCGGGCCCGGAAGAAAGCGTGTCCCGCTAGATACCTCTCATCGACACCGGGGGCCAGATAGTTCCCTGGATGATCTCCCACCCGTAGCTTGGGCACCGCTCCCGTCGTCTGCGAGATGTGCTTTTGGGCCTCGAGCAGCAAGGCGGAACCAATGCCTTGTCGCTGAGCTGATGGTAGAACGGCCAGCAATTTGATCCATCGTCCCGCCTGCGCCAGCACGCCGAGCAGCTCGCCCCCCGGAGAGAATGCACCGACACTAAATCGATCTCGTCGATAGTTCGAGGCCAGTAGCTTTTCCCCCGTCACCACCTCGCTGCGATCGTAAGGTAGCGCCGCAGACAGCAGTGCTTGGGCCGCTGGTAAATCGGAGCGATCCAGGGCTCGGATGACGACGCTGGGCATCAGCGCTGCTCGGGATCGTCGCCAAGCAGTCCGCTGCGTCGACCGGTGCGATTGTACTTATACGTATAGAGCGCGCCGATGAGGGCCGACAGCGGCAGCAAAAGTCCAGATAGCCCAATCACCAGCCACTTGCTCAGCGCAAACATCAGCAGAAATGCGACCGAACCCATGATGGCCTCGCCCATCGGAGCGGCGTAGAACCAACCGATCGGTCCGAGCAGCCCGAGTGCGCCACCGAGAGCTACGTTTTTGGGGCCGTCCGTGCTTCCCGCCGAGAGCAGCGCCGCTTGCGGTAGCTTCCGCAGCGCAGTTCCCATCAGCTTACTCTCGACCTCATCCTTGAGCGCACGCAGGTGCGAGTCGAGCAGTTGCCCGCAGCGACTGCAGCGTGTCCCCGTCGCTGTCGCCCGCCTGCACGCGGTACATCGGGTCAGGTCTTTCGCCCCCGCAACTGGCCTTTTGGTCCCACAGACCTTGTAGAGCAGCTCGCCATCGTCGTCGGTATCGAACTCGACCAGCCCGTCTCGCACCATTTCATCGAGCCACTTGTCGGCTTTGCTCGTCTGGCTGCCGCTGTAAAAGACGATGTTGGCGCGGGTCAGCGGCACCCTCGTCGTCATCGCTAGTTCCAAAACTGCTTGTTCGAACTCCTGCGGCCTCACGCTCACCTCACATGGACGAAGATAGCCTCTTCTCGTACGACTACCAAAGTCTGCGCCAGGGTTTTTAGCGAACCCGGCCTTTTGGCAGTAGCAGGAACAGCTCTCCTGGATAGTTGGTGCGGGCTGCGGCGACGCGAGCTTCCTCGCCACTCCCGACGAAGAGGTCAACGCGACCGGGGCCGACGATCGCTGAACCGGTGTCTTGTGCCAGCACCAGTCGAGCGATGCGCTTCGAGGTGATCGCTGGATCTTCGGTCTGCGCCGCTACCTGCGTTCGCAACAGCAGCAGCGCGCCCATCGGGACATGCTTTGGATCGATTGCCACCGATCGTCCCGCGACCAGCTCTCCAAACTTCCCGGTCCCCCGCAGCGGGGTCTCTTTGAAGAACACAAGATCCAGCCCGTTGACCAGCCAAGGAAAACGTTCCGCTGGCCGAG
>CALLYL010000467.1 GCA_937859535.1 uncultured Myxococcales bacterium | reverse complement strand
CACGGGCAAGCGAAAGAGCCTGTGCGCTGAGACGCGAGGGGCGGCGGATCTGCTGACGGTGCAGCTGCGGCGCGAGACGGAGACGAAACCTGTTCTGACGGTGTATGAAGCGCTCGGGCAGTGGATCGGCGAAAAGCGGGCGGCGTGGCGGAACCCGGATTCCGTCGCACACAACGTCGAAAAGCGGGTGACGGTGTGGATTCCCGACGTGCCGGTCAACGAGATTGACCCTGCGCGGGCGTCGGCGTTGTACCTCGCCGTCACGAAGTCCGAAGGGAGGTTCGGTCCGCTGAAAGCCGCGACGCACCAGGGCTATCTGAAGACGGTGAAGGAATTTTGGCGCTGGCTGCTCGATGGGGGGCTCGTCGAAAAGGATGCGTTTGCAAAGGTGAAGCCGATCGGCAAGGCGAACGCGGGCAAGCAGCAGCTCGGGCCGCTTGAGGCGAAGACCCTGGAGCGGATGCTGTTCGAGAAGGCCAAGCAAGGAGAGGAAGGCGCGCTGGCGATTCTGGTGCAGCTCTATCTCGGGTTGCGTCCGTCGGAAGTGCTTGGGTTGACTGTCGGCGCGGTGGACGGAATCAACGTCTTTGTAAACGGAACGAAGAACCAGAACGCGAAGCGTCGGCTGGAACTGTTTGCGCCCGTCGCAAAGATCTTGGCGAAACACTGCGCGAAACGACTTCTTACCGAACGGATTTTTGCGAGCGACCGAGCGAAGAAGCCCTCGCCAAACTGGATGTACAAGCGCCTGCATGCCTACTGCGACGAGGCCAAGATTGCGCGGGTCTGTCCGCACTCGCTGCGAGGTCTGCACTCATCGCTGGCGCTGGAAGCTGGAGCTACGTCGAACGATGTTGCGCGTTCGCTCGGGCATTCGAGCTTTGCGATCACCGCGAAGCACTACGCGAAGGCGGACTCGATCGAGGTTGGGAAGGCGCGACGGATGGCGGGTTCGATGCACGCGAAAACGCGGTGACTTGGCAGGTCTGGCTCTTTACGCAAGAGCCTGTCCGCAAGGCCCTGACCTCATCAGTCGGATTCTCAGCCTGGCAGATTTCCACCCTCCATCCTCCGTCGCTCCCGCTCCACGGATCTAAGCTTCGCCTCGGTCCAGAGTCGCAGAGCCCTTATAGCCTCGGTCTGGACCTGCTGCATAGACCACGCCAACACTTCACCAAACGACTCGTGCGCGACCGAGCATGCAACCTGGCTGAGCTGAAGGCGTTGAAAAAGATCGTGATTCATGGCTCGCAGCTCTGCACTCTCAGGAAAATCGCTCTGCGCAAGTCGTAGCTCATGCACCGCAAAGAGTGCCAGCATGGTCCTTTGTGATGCCGCCCGACCTCTCTCGGTGTTCTTGATGGTGGCTTCCGAAAGGAAGGCCAACCGCGCGAGCTTGGCGCGAGATAAAATCGCTGCGCAGCGTCGGCTCTTCAGCAGCTTACCGAACTCGATCCACACGCTCATCGGTAGGCTCCTTTCCTTGTTTACAGAGCCGCGCTTCCTTTCGTGTCCGGTATCCCTTTTTGGCAGCACCTCCCTTCCTGCCAATCTCTCTCATGTGCTCCCGATCTCGGGCCGTCTTGCTTCCTCCTGTCTTTCCCGCAGCGCGAGCGGTGTCTGAGTTCCACTTGTTTGCGGTTCCGTTCGAGTGCGCGGCCTTCCCTCCCTGACGTGCGATCTCGCGTCTGACTTCCGGCTTCAATATCGCGAATCCTCGACGCTGCTTGGGGTTCTGTTCTGGTTTTGGCTCGTTGGGGTCGTGATCACTGGTTGTCATTTATGTCTTCCTTTTCTGGCGCGTCGTGCGCAGCGGGTTGGTGGAATCGGCAGCGGTGGCCACTCCTTGTCCGGTAGTGCCCAGAATCGCTCTAGCTCAGCCAGTCTGGTTGGTGGGTCTTGACAGAGCAAACCGAGATGACTGACAAGCTCAGGACTTGGATTCCCAGAGCCCGCTCGCAGTCGAGAGAAGTAGCCTTGGGACATTCCCGTCAGTTGCTCCAATCGACGCTGGGAGATATGTTTTGAGAGGATGTCGATCGCGATCCGCACGCGAGTCCGCAGACACTTGAGATAGACATCCTGAAGACCCAAGCTCGCGGTCGTTTCTGCGTCGAGATACTCGCTCTGGCAACGCCCACATGCCGGAATCAGGAGGTTTTCAGGAATCGGCATACACGGCATCGTGCGGTAGCGGGTGGTACGTCCGATTCCTGTGCGTGGCTTCACCGCTTTCGCACCACAGCGGATGCACCGCCGCAGCGTGTCCGTTGACGCTCTAGTCATTCCTTGGCCCCAAGACCGTGCGGAGCCGACCCTGGTACATCAGGAGCAAAAGCGCCGCGAGTGCCGAGGTCGCCGCCAGGACGACGAAAAACACCTGGTGAGACCAAACCGACCAGTACCTTCCGATGAGTCCTGCGGCGAGATTTCCCAGCGCAATCGCCGCGAACCACGCGCCCATGAGGACTCCCAAAAGTCGCTTGGGAGCGAGCTTGGTCACGAGTGAGAATCCGATCGGAGCGACACACAGCTCGGCACACGAAATCACAAAGTAGCTTGCGAGGAGCCACCACGGACTGACGCGCCCTTGGATACTTGCGACAGCAGATGCCGAGGACATGATCAGGCTGGACGCGGCAGACAGCAGCATACCGATCATGAACTTGTGGCTGCTTGGGACGGAAAAGCGCTGCCAAAATCTACTGACCAGCGGAGTCAATCCGATGACAAGCCCCGCGTTCACACTCTGGAACCATGGTGCTTGGATCGAGACTCCAAACAGAGACAGAACCGTGTGGTCCTTCGCGAACAGAGTCATCGAGGAACCATTCTGGTGAAACGACAAGAAGAACAAGCACGCCACCGGGAGCAGCACGTATATCGTCACCAATCGGTCCTTCTCTGAGGCTTGAGACAGTCTTACGTGAGTAGTAGTCGGATGCTCAGTGAACAGAGTCTTTCCAGAGGAAATCCACAGACACCAAGCGAGCAGACAAACGCCTGCTGCGGATAGGAATGCAGCGGAGTAGCCGTAGTGCTTTGCCAGCCAACCACCCGCGACACCAGCAGGGAGTGCGCCGAGGTTGACAGCCCAATAGAGTCGCGAGAGGGAGAGATCGCGCTCTATCTCTGTTGGGTACAGAGAGCCGACAGCAGCGGTAAGGTTGCCCTTAAAGAGTCCCATTCCTATCGAAAGGAGGAGGATGGAGAGTGGGAGGAATCCTGCGGTGAGGAGTCCGTAAGCGATGGCGAGTAGGAATGCACCGATGCAGACACAGATCCAGCGACCAAATCGATCAGCAACGGCACCTCCTAGCAGAGGAGTAAAGTAGGTTGCGCCCATCATGACCCCGTACCATGTGGTCGCCTGCGCTTCGGTCTGGCCACGACGTTCGGTCAGGAAGAGGACAAACAGTGAGACGAGCGTGTAGAAGCCGAAGCGCTCTAACGCAACGGTGATGCAGGCGATGAGGAGTGCGACTCCTCGGCGGTCTGGTGTAGGCGTCGGAGAGGAATCGGTTTGGGAATCTGCGGACAGAGCTGTGGCTACAGACACGGATGCAGCGGGCATGAACGCTCCAAAGAGACGACCAAGCAAGGCACCACGAGGCGGACCTTGCTGGTCGCCGCAGTACAAGGACTGCCTCGGGACTTAGGCGGCGTGGCGTTCTGTGACTTCGACGCGTTCCGTGTTTTCGACCGGGATCTCTTCAGGGACCGCCTCCTTCGATGCGACCTTGCGGGACCATCCGGTCGCACGATGACGAGCGATCTTGGCCTGGAGGTTCCGACGTGTCCGGCGCGTGGCCTCGGTCGGCTCAGCCTCATCAGGAAGATGTGGACGAACACAGTTCTTGCCGTCTGTCTTCGCTTGATCCATCGCGATCTCGGCGGCACGTTCGAGATCAGCGGCACTCATCAACTTGTCGCCATCCCTCGCGGCCACGCCGATCGAAGCCGTCACCGCAGTCGGAAGCAAGCGCAGCGAGGTCAAGATCTGCTGAGCAAGCCTCGCGGCCAATTTCAGATCTGCACCGTCGAGAATCACCAGAAACTCGTCCGCAGCATCTCCTCGACGACAGATCATGTCGCGGTCAGCAATTCGACGCAGTGAAGTACGAATCGCCATCGCGGCGCTGCGGATCACCCCATCCACATACTGGTGGCCTTTGGTCAGGTTGAGCGGCTTGATGCCGTCGAGGTCTATGTAGATGATCGACACCGGACCACGCTCTCGTAGCGCCACCGCCAGCGCGTTCTCAAACCACCGCTGTCCACGCAGCCCGGTGAGCGCATCAAAGCCCGTGACTTGTTCGAGCGTGGCCAGCTTGTTACCCATCGCTACTTCTTGCGCTCGTAGTTGCGCTCTCAGCTCGTCGATCTGGCGGCGCTGACGCCAAGCCATCCAGCCCACCAGCGCGCCGATCAGACACCCATCGACCAAGGGTAGGAAATCAGCCATCATGGCGACCCACCGACGCTGGATGGTTGGAAAACTTGCCGACGGAGGATTGGGTGCATCACTCCGTTCGTGCTTGCCAAGAACGAAATCTGCGGCATGCTCTTCCTCGCTTGGAGACGGGTTCCGCTTTTGCACGCTGGGTACCCG
>CALLYL010000466.1 GCA_937859535.1 uncultured Myxococcales bacterium | reverse complement strand
GATGGAAACCTTCCCGCAGGTCGAGTCACTGTCGTCTCAGCTCGGACGGCCCGAGGACGGAACGGACGCAGCGCTGCCCAGCAACCTGGAGTTCTTCGTCAAGCTAAACCCGATGGATAGCTGGCCGAAAGACACGCCCAACCTGGGCTCGCTCATCGAAAAAATGAACGGTGCGCTCAAGGTCGTGCCGGGGCTGTCGGTGAACTTTTCGCAGCCGATTCGCGACAACGTGAACGAGAACATCTCCGGTCAGATGGGTCAGATTGCGCTCAAAATTTACTACCACGACATGAAGGAGTTGCAGTCGACCGCCGAGGCTGCGCTGGCAGCGATTGGCGACGTCAAAGGCGTGTCGGATCTGGGCATTGTGAAGAGTGCGCCGGTACCGCAGCTTCAGATCAAGCCCCGTCGCGAGCTGCTCGGACGCTTCGGCCTGTCGATGAGTGATGTGCAGCACTTCATCACCGTCGCACTTGGCGGCAGTCCGGTCGGTACGCTGTGGGAGGGTGAACGCAACTTCGATGTGGTGCTGCGCCTGCCCGATGCCGCCCGTGACACCATCGAAAAGATCAGCGCGCTGCGCATTCCCACCAAAGGTGGAGCGCTGATTCCGCTATCGGCAGTCACCACGGTCCGCGTCGACTATGGACGGGCGACCCTCAACCGCGAAAACGGTCGTCGCTACATCGGACTGCGCATGAACGTCCGTGGTCGCGACCTGGGAAGCTTTGTGCTCGATGCGCAGAACGCGGTCAAACAGAAGGTTCAGCTCAAGTCCGGCATGACCGTCGAGTGGGGCGGTGAGTTCGAGTCCAAAGAGCGCTCGATGGCGCGGCTTCGACTGGTGGTGCCGGTGGCGCTGCTGCTAACGCTCGCACTTTTGTTTAAGGCGTTCGATTCGATGGCGCTGGCGCTGCTGGTACTGCTCAATGTGCCGTTCGCTCTCGTCGGTGGAGCACTCGGACTGTGGCTGGTCGATATGCCGGTCTCGATCGCGGCAGCCGTCGGCTTCATCGCGCTGGTCGGGCAAGCGTCCCTCAACGGCGTGTTGGTGGTGTCTTCGATCGAAGAGCGGCGTCGGCACGGAGAGCCGCTCGACCAAGCCATCATCAAGGGCAGTCAAAGCAGGCTGCGAGCGGTGCTGATGACGGCCGCGCTGGCGGCGCTCGGTCTGATTCCAGCGGCTCTGTCGCGAGCCATCGGAGCCGAAACACAGCGCCCGATCGCGGTGGTCATCGTGGGTGGCACGCTGTCCGCAGCGCTGCTGACGCTGATCGTGTTGCCAGTGATGTACCGAATCCTGCTCCGGGTGCTGGAGGCACGCGGCACCATGACGCCGGCGCTCACCCCCGGTGGACCGCACAGCCAACCGCCTCCGTAGGGTTGTCAGTCAGCCCGTCTGCTAGGGGACGGGCTCGTAGGCACCGATGGCTACGGCGCTGGTCGGACGAGAATGGCCATCCAGATCCATCGTCGGGGCCAAGATTCGCTCACCGCTCACCTCGATCTGCAGCGCACCACTGGTCTGGAGCTGCGGACCTTCCGACACCGGCGTCACCGGCAGCCGCAGATCCCGTGCCGCCGCATTGCGCAGTGGGGTCGCATCCATCGGCAGCACCACGCTCTGCCCAGCTCCCAGCGCCGGGTCATTCGAGCCAACGTGGGTGAGCAGCGCGCCGCAGGTTGGATCGACGTAGTGCTCCTCTGGACTGGAAAGAAGCGGTTTGTCCCCAAGCAGTAGGGTATTGAGCACCACCAAACGGTCGCCAACCGCTACATCGCACATCAGCGACGTAAAGTATTTGCCTAGCTTGAGCAGGCCGCTCTGCTGGTACAGCGTGCTGTTGACCACCGTCGAGCGACGCAGCCCTGGCGAGAGCGAGCGAACCCGAATGCCACCAAAGCCGTCTTGCCGAAAGTCGCCGTTGTCCGCAAATACCGTGTTGACGATCGAGAAGTCGCCACCACTTACCTCGATGCCACGCACGTTGCCGGGCGCATCTCCGAACACGCTGGACTTGGGACCACGGCCTAGCCAGCTATCGGCTACGGACAATCGACAGCCAGCGGCGGCCACCATCGCGGTATCGTTGCCGGTGAGGTACGAGCGCACCACCGACAGCTTGGCGTCGCTGCCCGTGCATTGCACCCCGACCCGATTGCCCCGCACGTAGACCCCGTCCAAATAGACCGACGACTGCGACACGGTCAGGCCATCTTTCACCTTGGACCCGCCGATCATGGCCCGTGGCTCGGTGGTCGCGGTGGCAGGAGACTGGTCCGCCAGCGGTCCAATGATGTGAACCGTTAAGCCTTTGTGGCTGGTCTGGGTGCCGATTTGCAGATCGCCAAAATCCGTCGTCGAAGCACCTTTGCGCAGCACGATGTAGCGATGGTCGGAGTCGAGCTTGGCGATGGCTTGACGCAGCGTGCAGTACGACGGACCGGAGCCGCTGCACAGCTCCTGATCCACCACCAAGACCTGCTTGGGAGGGATACACGCCCCACGCGGCACCCCAAAGTCGGCATCGCTGCCATCCTTGACACAGACGCCGGAAGCGCACTCGCTGTGACGCAGGCAGGGTCGACACGCAAAGCTTCGCGGATCGCAGATCGGGCTTGGGCTCAGCACGGCGCTGGTCACCCCGCACTCGCTCGACTCGGCGGCGACATCAACGGGAGGCCGACAGGCAGCGCAGCGACCGCTGACGCACCGCGGGGTGCTCGGGCTGCGAGCTGCACACAGGGCATCTTCGCCAGGGAAACAGGCGCGACAGACCTTGAGCTCTCCATCGCACAACGGCGATCCATCATCGCAGGTCACGCTTTGGGTACAGCTCTTGCGACACTCCTCGACGGAGCCGATGCGCAAGCACTGCTCGCCGGACGGACAGCTATGGTCATCCCCGCACAGATCGGCGGTGGGTGACGCGCAACCAACAGCAAAACCCCAAGAGCAGGTCAGGAGCACAGCGGGCAGAGCACGGTCGAGACGAAAAAGCATGGCCACTCCATTTGCGGCGACAGGAAGCCATCAAGAGCGGCGGAACCGTATCAGAAGTTGATCGAGGTGAGTATCCCTG
>CALLYL010000465.1 GCA_937859535.1 uncultured Myxococcales bacterium | reverse complement strand
TTGTCACACGCATCGGGGGTGCCGTCGCCATCCAGGTCTTTGCGGTTGTCGCCGACGCACTTGTCGCACGCATCACCGATGCCATCGCCATCCCCATCCTTCTGATCGGGATTCTTTACGGTCGGGCAGTTGTCGCAGGCATCGGGCTTGCCATCGCCATCGGTGTCGGGCTGCATGGCGTTTGGCATACCGGTGAGGCAAGCGTCGCAAGCATCACCAATGCCATCGCCGTTGGAGTCTTTCTGATCCGGATTGGGCGTCGCCGGGCAGTTGTCACAGACATCGCCCACGCCGTCATTGTCGGCATCGGCCTGATCGAGGTTGGGCTTGTCCGGGCAGTTGTCGCACGAGTCGCCGCGACCGTCGCCATCGCGATCGGAAGCCAGCATGCTGCTACAGCGAGCGTTGGTGCCCGGTCCGGGGGCCACGTAGTCATCGCAGGGACGCTTTGGGGGAAACTCGTCGATCGGGGTGCAGCTATTGCCGTTGGCGAAGTAGTCGATGCAGTAACCCTCGAACGGACGGGGAACGCCGTTGCAGTTGACGTCCTTGTCGGCGGCGAGCGCGAGGCCCGAGGAAAGGCTCATCGTCAGCAGAATTCCAGCGAACAGAGAACGGCTCACGGTCTTGGCAGACGGCGCGAAACCCTGGCGAGTTGTACGGATGGTCATGTTTTCAGGCTCCTATTGGTTCGTCGCGTAGTTAGCGGGAGATGAGCGAGAGCGGACACTTCGGGGGGTCCAGCGTGACGCCCTCTTGCTCTGTAATGATGAAGTCTACGCGACGATTCTGTGCACGCCGGTCAGACGTGTCGTTTGGCATGATTGGACAGCGCAGACCAAAACCCGACGAGCTCAGGCGCCATGGCTCGACGCCATGCTCGGCCAAGTACACCATCACCGACTGTGCCCGTCGGCGCGACAGATCGAGATTGTACTGGTCGGTGCCCTTGTTATCGGTATGGCCTTCGACGCGCATCCGCTTGATGTCGGGGCGCGCTTTGAGTACACGAACCACCTCGTCCAGCACGGGGAAGCTGATCGGTTTGATGGTGTCGCGATCGAAGTCGAAGAAGATTCGCTCCGACAGCACCAGCTTCTGGCCCTTGATCTCGACGTGGGCTGGGCGGCGCTGCTGATCGGGACAGTCCTCGCCCTCACAGCTCGGTGGCAGGTCAGGGAGCGGCGGAGGTGGCGGCGGCGGCTCCACCTTACGCGGCGGAGGTGGCGGCGGCGGAGGTGGCGGCGGAGGTGGTGGCGGTGGCGGCCGTTTGACGTAGATCCCCGCATAGCTCATGCCCAAATAGGCGCGACCATCGGGGACACCCACGCCAGGGCTTAAACCCGGTCCACCACCGAGGAAAAAGGTAAAGCCGTGATAGCGCGCTTTGAACGCGGCCGTCAGCTCGGCGGGCGTGTTGGTGAGGCGATCGCTGACGACGTAGGGCGTGGCACCCCAGACCTCGGTGACAAAGTAAATCGGTGCAGTCGGCGAGTGACGCAGCGCAACTTGAAGTCCCAGCCCAAACAGGAAGCTGTGCGCTGTCTCGGCGTTGTAAAAGCGCTCGGTGGACGAAAAGATGCTGCCCACAAACGCCGCCACTTGCAGCCGCTGCCAGTCGATATGGGCCAAGATCCGAGGTGCAAAGGTCGGCAGCCGCGAGCCCATGAAGCTGTCGGCATTTCCGGTCGGCACCGTCAAGTCTCCTGCCACACCGAGCTGAAACCCGATCTTGCTCGCGTCGTGGTCCTTGCGATAGCGATACAGCACCGCTTTCACCGCAAAGCGCAGGTCTTCCTGTCCCGCTTGGGTCAGCCCATCCTTCGCAAACGCCGGAGTCACCCGCCGTCCCGAGGTTGGATCTTTGGGATCGAGGAACCCATTTTCCGGCAGCTCACCGGTCTGGTAGAACGTCACCGGTAGCGCCAGCGACACTTGAATCCGATTGAGCAGCGACAGCGACAGCGAGATGTCTCCCGTGAGCCGGTTCTGCACCAGATCCGCCGCCGGAACGCCTCCGAGCGTGTAGGTGAGCGGCGTGCGTGCGTAGTGCAGAAAGAGCTGCGGCACGAACTCCATGTGCGGACCGACCTCGGCGAGATCGAGCGTGACGAGCTTCGCAGTACCCGGTGCCGGATGGAACTTGTTGATGTCGATCGGGGCCGATTCCCCGATGGCCCACGCAAAAGAGGTCGCCGACAGAGCGGTCCAAGCGCCAAGGGCGACCAGGGCTTTTTTGCTGGCTGCGTGAAGGGGCGACTTGGTCATAGCGGTCCTACCCGCGTAGGCACCTAGCCAGCGTCGAGCAGCCAGAGCCCATCATGCGGAGTGGGACTACTTTGACACAAAAGGAATCATACGGATAGCCCGTTTTCAGTCGGTAGCGGCGTCTATCCCCAAGTCCTACCATCTCGCTCTTCGACGACAAATTTGCTGGGAGGGCGCGCTGTGTGGTAGTGGCAGCCTATGAATCCGTCTTCCACCGACGCTACGCCGACCTCCTTACCTGAAAAGTACGACCCTCAGCAGGTCGAGCCGCGCTGGCAGTCCGCGTGGCAGTCTGCCGGAGCGTTCCGGGCACCTCCCGCTGTTACCGCCAATGGTCAGCCCGATCCCCGGCCCAAGTACTTCATCATGGAGATGTTTCCGTATCCCTCGGGACGGCTCCACATGGGCCACGTTCGCAATTACTCGATTGGCGATGTGCTGGCCCGCGCCCACCGCATGAAGGGACACCGCGTCCTGTATCCGATGGGCTGGGATGCGTTCGGTCTGCCTGCCGAAAACGCCGCCATCAAAGCCAAGGTTCATCCTCGCGACTGGACCGTCAAGAACATCGAGTCGATGAAGGGACCGCTCCACCGCATCGGCCAGTCCTACGACTGGTCCCACGAGCTGTCGACCTGCGAGCCCGAGTATTTCATCCACGAGCAGCGCATCTTCATCGAGATGTTCAAAAAGGGCCTCGCCTATCGCAAAGGTGCCCTCGTCAACTGGTGTGCGTCCTGTGCCACGGTGCTCGCCAATGAGCAGGTCGAAGACGGCCTGTGCTGGCGCTGTCAGTCGGTGGTGCATCAGCGCGAGCTGACCCAGTGGTTCCTGCGGATTACCGAGTACGCCCAGCAGATCCTCGACGATAGCAAGCAGCTCCAAGGCAAGTGGCCCGACAAAGTCCTGCACATGCAGGAAAACTGGATCGGTCGCTCCGAGGGGGCCCGCATTCGCTTTGCCCTGACCGAGCCGCTCGCCGACGTGTCCGAGATCGAGGTCTTTACCACCCGGCCCGACACCCTGTTTGGCGCGACGTTCATGTCGATTGCCGCCGAGCACCCGCTCGCGCTCCGCCTGTGTGCCGGTTCCCCGCGAGAGGCCGAGGTCACGTCCTTTGTCCAAAAAGTGCGTGCCGAAGACAAGACCCGACGCGGCGCCGAGGACTACGTCAAAGAAGGCGTCTTCACCGGGGCCTACGTCGTAAATCCCACAAATGGCCGCCGCATCCCCGTCTACATCGCCAACTTCGTGCTGATGGACTACGGCACCGGCGCGGTCATGGCGGTTCCGGCCCACGATCAGCGCGACTTCGAGTTTGCGAAAAAGTACAACCTGCCGATCGAGATCGTGATTCAGCCGGCGGGCGAGACGCTTGATGAGAGCGCGCTGACAGCGGCCTATACCGAGCGCGGCACGCTGGTGAACTCGGGTGCCTTTAACGGCCAAGACAACGAAGCGGCCAAGTCTGCGATCACTGCCTGGCTCGCGGAAAAAGGGCAGGGCGGACAGACCGTTTCGTTCCGGCTGCGCGACTGGCTGGTGTCCAGGCAGCGCTACTGGGGCTGTCCGATCCCGATGGTCGAGTGCAAGGAGCACGGCTATCAGCCGGTCCCCGAGTCCGAGCTGCCCGTTCTTCTGCCCACCGACATCGAGTTCGTGCCGAGCGGTCAGTCGCCGCTCGCGACCCACCCGACCTGGAAGAACGCCACCTGCCCAATTTGCAAAGGCCCGGCGCGACGCGAGACCGACACCATGGACGGGTTCATGGAGTCGTCGTGGTACTTCCTGCGCTACACCGCGCCCCACTACGCGGGCGGCATCCTCGATGAGGCGGGCAAGACCTTTCTGCCGGTCGACCAGTACGTCGGTGGCAGCGAGCACGCGACCAAGCACCTCATCTATTCGCGTTTCTTTACCAAGATGCTGTCCGACTGGGGCGTCCTGCCCGCCACCCTGCGCGAGCCGTTTACCCGGCTGCTCACCCAGGGCATGGTTCTCAAGGACGCCTACCGCTGCGCCGAGCACGACTACCTGTACCCAGAGGAAGTGCAAGACGGGCGCTGCATCAAGTGCGGCAAGGAAGCGCAGTATCTGCGGCAGATGAAGATGTCGAAGACGTTCCGCAACGTCGTCGAACCGATGGCGCTCGTCGAAAAGTACGGCGCCGACACCGCCCGCCTGTTCTGCCTGTTCGCCGCGCCACCCGACTCGGTCCTCGAATGGAACGAAGCCGGCGTCGAGGGTTGCAGCCGCTTCCTCGGTCGTCTCTACCGCCTGGTCCAGCGCTTTCTGGCCTTGCCGCAGACGGGCGAGCCGCCGAGCGACACCGCCCAGGCGGATCTGCGGCGCATCACCCACAAGACGATTCGCCGGGTCAGCACCGACATCTTCGAGCGGCAGCAGTTCAACACTGCCATCGCCGCGATCATGGAGCTGTCGAACGCCATCTCCGACTTCCTGACCACCCAGACCGCCCAGTCGCCCGCGCTGCGTGAGTCGATCGAAACCGCCGTGCTCCTCCTCGGTCCGATGGCCCCCCACATCACCGAGGAGCTGTGGCACGCCCTCGGTCACACCGACCTGCTCGCCCTTCACGCCTGGCCGGTCTTCGACGAAGCCGCCGCCCGCGACGATCAGCTCACCATCGTCGTCCAGGTCAACGGCAAAAAGCGCGCCGAGCTACTCGTCGCCGCCGAAGCCGACGAAGCGAGCATCCAGAAACTGGCCCTGCAAGACCCCGGCGTCAAACAGTTCACCGAGGGCAAAACCATCAAAAAGTCGATCTTCGTAAAAGGCCGCCTCCTCAACCTGGTAGTCGGCTAACGCTTGATGCGTAAGCGAAGTGGACCTTCCGAGGCGACGCCGTGTTTGGTGCTGCGGGTGGTGGATTATGGCGATGCCGACCGGATCGTGACCCTGCTGACGGCGGCGCACGGCAAGATCTCGGCGCTCGCCAAGGGGGCTCGTTCGAGTCGGCGACGCTACGGCGCGGCTCTGTCCTCGTTTGGGTTTGGCGAAGCGATGCTGGAGGAGCGACGCGGCCAGGATCTGTGGTCTTTGTCCGACCTCCATGTGACGCGCGGCTTTCCCAATCTGCCCCTGGAGCTGTCCCGCTTCGGCCATGCCGCCTACGCCTGCGAGCTGTGCCTGCACCTGTGCCCGCCCCACGTTCCCGAGCCCGAGGTCTTGCGCCTCCTTGTGACCCTGCTTGATTACCTGGATGGTTTGCCGATCTCCGAAAAGCCCTCGCCCTTGGCGCTGCGGATCTTTGAGCTGCGCCTGCTGACGGCAGTGGGTCTGGCGCTCCAACTGTATGACTGTGCGGCGTGCGGTGGCCCGGTTCCGGCGGCGGACGTGGTGCCCCTGGATGTGCGGCGCGGCGGCGTGCTCTGTGAGAGCTGCTTCCTTGGCCCCGTGCCCAGTCAGCTTGGACCGCAAGGTGGGGGTCTGACCGCGTCCCTACGTGACCTGCTCGCCCAGCTTGAGACGCGTACGCTCGACCCCGCGTCCTTTGCCGACCTGTCCGTGGACCCGGTCAGCCAGCGCCAGGTTCGCGAACTCTTGCAGTCGCTCATCCAAAACCACCTCGGCCACGGCCTGCGAGCGGTCGAGTTCATCTCCAAGATGAACGCCTTTTCGTTTGATTCGTAAGACGGCAGCGGGGACGCGTGCGCAGACCGTCTTGGCTTGGCTAGCGCGGGGCGGCGATCAGCCCGTGATGGGGACTCTTTTCGAGTTCTTCTTTGAGGGCGGCGAGCTTGTGGTCGGCTTCGGCTTTGACCCGCTCTAGCTCTTTGACTTCCTGCTCTTTTTTGTGGCGTTCGGCTTCGGCGGCGTCGCTCTTGGCCTTGTCCGCTTGGAGTGCCGCCTGCTGCTCTTTGAGCTGGGCCAGCTCAAGCTCGGTCTGGGTGATCTCGTCTTGCACGGCTCGCAGCGTGGTGGGCCGGGCCGCTTGGCTGCGCTCGCTGGTTCGGAACAGCCCTTCGCCCGAGTCGCGGCCCGAGGTCGTGAAGGCTTGCTTTTTGGCCTCGCCGCCGAGCGCCTGCCGCTCGCCGTTGACCTTGTCGAACAGCGGTGCCAGCGTCTTGACCCGGTAGGCATTCACCGCCGACAGCGCATCGCTATAGGTCTTCTCGGCAGCGTCGCAGCGCTTGACCACCGTGTCGACCACCGCCTTTTGCGCGACGATCTTGGCGAGCGGCGCACTGGCCAGCACATCCGGCCAGGTTCGCACCAGCTTCAGCTCTTCGCCGAGCTTGGGCTTGATCACATCACTTGGTCGCTCGGGGCCAAACAGGGCCTTGAGCAGCGTCGCTTTGGGTCCGCCCGACAGGTCGGTCCGCACCATCTGGCCGGTGTACAGCACCACCCGGTCGAGATCGAGATCGGACTCGTCGCGTTCTGCTTCGGCATCTTCGAGCGTGTCCATCAGCTTGCGCCAAGCGACTTCGACCGTCTCGGCTTCTTTGAGCAGCCCTTCAAACACAGTCACCCAGGTCTTGGTCCACGACCGCTGCCGCAGCCGAACCAGGGTGTAGCGCAGCTCGCGCCGCAGGGAAGCAATCGGAAGGCGAGAATCAAGGACAGGGATTCGCATAGGGTCTCCAAAACAATGAGTTGTGAACGGCTCAAAAGTTCTAGCCCTGGGTAACGATTTCGCCAGCAAAACGGCCAGTTTGCCGTCGCAAAAAATATTTCGAGCGCGCTTTGCAGCCGTCCTTGGGGCGTCCAAATCGTGCAAACGCTGCGCGGGAGCGTCCCTGGCCGGATTTGAAAAGTTTGCGGACTGCGCGGGCGTCCCTGGCGACGTTTCCATGTGTCGCGAGGCGCGGGGGAGGCTCCCTGGGAGCGTTTGAAAAGTTTCAAGCGTGCCGGGGAGGCTCCCTGGGAGCGTTTGAAAAGTTACAAAAGTGTCAGGGAGGC
>CALLYL010000464.1 GCA_937859535.1 uncultured Myxococcales bacterium | reverse complement strand
GAAACCCTGTTTGCGCAACACTGCGCACGCTGTCATCTGCCTCCCCACTACTCCGGAGAGCCCGTGGCGCTGTCCACCATCGTCACGGACCCAGCCCTCGGGCTGAGCACAGAGCGTGGTACTGGCCATTATCGTACGCCTTCGCTGCTCGGTGCCCGCACACGGCAGCAGTTTTTCCATCAAGGCGCGCTGTCCAGTGTGCGGGCGGTGCTTGATCCAGAACGGTACCTGGACTCCTATCGCGAGGGAAAGCATGGTCCCGGTCCGGTGCTTGGTCATCCCTTTGGAATCGCGCTACCGGCCGCAGAGCGCGCAGCCCTTACTACATTTGTAGAATCACTGTAGAGCCCTGCTGTAACGCAAACCTAGCAGGAGTCTTTATCTAGTGACGTGGTCCCCCGAGCGGCACGGATGAGCTCAGCGCGACGAACGACTTCCTTTCGCAGTTTCTGAAATTCGGGTTCCGAACGCAGGGGCTTTAGCAGTGGACAGTGGTCAGTCCACATCTGATCGGTCAGTCCGTCGTCTAGACTTTCCTGAATGGCGTGTAGTGCATCTGCAAAGTGCCCATCCAGGCAGTGAACCTCGGCTTGTCCTTGATGTAGGACGGTCCGTCGTCGTGAATTGCTGTTCGGTGAGGCTTGGTAGAAGAGGCGCAGCTCCTCCTGAGTAAATCGACCACTGCCATCCGGATCCGTCAGGCGCAGCAGGAGTCGCTTTCCCCGCTTACAGCCCGTCGACTCATCGCTCGGCATCGTCAGCAGATGTTTGGCCCACTGCGGATCCTGTCGCCACACCGCCATCCTGCCAGCCATCATCCACCACATCGGTACCAGCCGGGGGTCGTTGACCTCACGGGCCAGGATCGCTTCCACCTGTTTCCAGACACCGGTCAGCGCAAACACCCGCACGATGTCGAGCCAGGCACGCGGTAGCATCGGGTCAATGCGCAGTGCTGTTTCCAGATGGGCCACCGAGTCTGACAGGGGTCCGCATTCCGATAGGATTCGCCCAAGCAGATCGTGTGCATCGGCCAATTGCGGAGAGAGCGTCAGTGCCTTCTTCAGTGCTCGTACTGCTCCCGGTAGGTCACCGCTTCCGTACAGTACCGCCGCCTGCGCCGCATACGGAGTACCCTGATGAGGGGCAGCTTGAACGGCCCGTTCCGCAGCATGTATGGCCTTGACGCGGTCTTCTTCATGACCCCAAAACCAGGAGCGCGCTGCTGCCTTGGCATACCCGGCGAGCAGTAAGGGACTGTTGGGCTGCCGTGCGAGGGCTTGTTCCAAGAGATCGACGCTGCGCCTAAAGTAGGAAGGATCTGTACCCGTGTACAGATGCCGTGCACGTAGATATAGATCGAGTGTTTCTGGATCCAGTGTTGTGTCCTGAAGTTGTGCAGACACGTCGGTGGTCAGGGCGGTCGCAATGGCGCGTGCGGCCTGCTGGCAGAGTCCGATGGCTTCGCCAAACGGGATCTCCCATTTGTGCGTCCAGAGCTGAAACTCCCCTTCGACAGACACCATGCGCAGCACCGCGAGCAGGTTGTGTCCTTGCATGCGAATGGCGCCACTGACCAGGGCATGCGCTCCCGCCGCTTTCGCTGCGGAGAGCGGATCACCGTGGTCAGACTGTTTGGCCAAAACGGCACTGCTGATGACTCGCGCATCCCTCAGGGAAGATATCGCATCGGTCAAGGAATCGGTGAGCCCCTGCGCGATGTACGCTTGCGCTGGGTCGCCGTGATTTTGCAGCAGAGACACCGCGACCACGCGCAGTCTGTTTTCGGCTGGCAAGATCAGCGTGGCATCCAGATCAAAACCCTGACTGCGAACTGCACGACAGCTCTGTTGATCCACCGAAAGGGGGACGCTAAGCAGCGCACGCCGTAGCTCCTCTGCGCTGGCAAAGCGCTCTTCCGGTCGTCGCTGGAGACAGCGAGACACCACTACAGTAGCTTCCGGTGGCAGTTCCGGACAGAGCGTACCGAGATCAGGAGGATCCTCCAGATGACGCGCCATTGCGATCTGCTTTCCCGTTTCACCCTGAAACGGGAGCCGACCGCTGAGCATTTCAAACATCATGACGCCCAGTGAATAGAGATCCGAGCGACCATCGATGGCACAACCAGACACTTGCTCGGGTGACATGTAGGCGGGGGTTCCGCTTACTCCCGTGGGCGTGGCATCGGACGCCAGATCGTGGGAGCAGGTTCGTGCGATTCCAAAGTCTGTGAGGATGGTTCTGCCATCTCGCGAAAGCAGGATGTTTTCTGGCTTCAGGTCGCAGTGCACGACGTTGGCAAGATGTGCAGCAGAGAGCCCTTCGGCGATCTGGGAGGCCAGCGTCATGACCTCGGTGAGCGGGAGTTTGCGCTGGTGGGAACGACTCCGCCCCAGTCGCTTGGCCAGGGACAGGCCATCGATGTACTCCATGGTGAGGAAGTAGAAGCCCTCGTGTTCAACGAGATCGTACACTCGGGCGATCGATCGATGGGTGACTCTGCGTGCCAGTCGTACCTCGTTGCGGAGATGCTCCAACGCCTCACCGGGATTTGGCCCCACTCGCTTGAGAATCTTGAGGGCGATGTCTTCTCCGAGAACCAGATCGCGAGCCCGAAAGACACTACCCGCACCACCAGATCCGAGAAGTCCCTGAATCTCATAACGACGCGCTAGCAGGGAGGCTTGCTTGCTGGGAGCCTCGTACCACAGCGGACTGTCTTCTGCCGAGCTGTCTACATCGACGGTACAGAGCAAATCATCCACGGTTCCGTACTTCATCCACGGTACTCCCACCCAGAGACTTCCATCTACTATCCCAGCCAGCGTGACGCATAGCAAGCCATCCCGATTGTTCGGCTGAACCGGACAATTCGTTTCATTTTAGCAGGATTGTTCGAAACGCGAGCTTAGGCTTGGGAGCGGTGGATGCGGAGCAAGCTCTCTTCAGCGGGGACTCCGACTCGCAGCGGGAATCCGTAGTGTCCGGTGCCACGATGGACATACATACGATCCCGACCACGCGCCCAGAATCCATGATCCGGAATCGAGATTCCAAACAGCCGCAGAATCGTCCACGACAGTCCCAAGCTGAGCAGACCGACTTGGCCGCCGTGGGTGTGCCCGGATAGGACAAGATCGGCTTCTCCCTCCGGTAGGTGTTTGAATGCTCCCGGGTCGTGCAGCATGACGATCCGCGTTGTGCCCGGGATGCGGGGATGCTGCTCACAGACACGCTGCATGCGCTCGGCTCGCTCTCGCCACGCGAAGTCCATGCCAATGATGTGGACGCGGCCAGCCTCGGTATCAAGGAGTGCGGCGTCATCGACCAGCAAGACGATTCCGTTTGCTGTCAGCGCTGTGCGCACGGTCACGGGGGCTTCATGATCGTGGTTGCCATGGCAGGCGAAGACGCGGCCCTTGAGTGCTGCGAGCGGCTCAAAGGCGCGGCGCAAAAGTTCCGGATCGCCCTGCGATTCCATGGTCAAAAAGTCGCCCGTCAGACAGACCAGATCGGGCTGCTTAGATACCGCATCTTCGGCAATCTTACGTAGTCGATCTACCGACATAAACGGACCAATGTGGGGATCGGTAATCTGGACGATGCGCAGTGGGCGCTGTTCTCTGGTTTTGCCTCTTGGGTGGGGCCGAGGCTGTTGCGTATCCGCATGGTGATCGCCAATGACCAGGTCAATCTCTTCGGAATGCGTAGCATGTGACTGAATGAACCCAATGGCGGCCAGCGCATACGGGATGACGATGCCCCACGGCGTAAATCCCAAGGCACGGGCCACCGCCCACGGCATCGCCAGCAGCGTTCCGGCCCAAAAGAAGGAGCCTGGCCAGCTTATGAGCAGCCGATACAGGAGTGATCGCATCCGCGCTCGCGTCAGCATCACAAAGTGCACGTATACTGCAAGGTGCAGCACGACAAACACTGGCATCACGTTTGCGAACATCGGCGCGATCTCTGCGGCGATCAGGGAATGCAGCCCCATGATCACCCCGGCAAACGTTGCAAACGCTCGACCTCGCGCCATCGCTGCACAAGCAACGACCAGCAGCCAAGCCCCAATCGTTAGATATCCAAACCACCACGGCATGGTACGTAGGATGCCGCATCCGGGCTGGGTCGTGCTGGGAAATCGGACGGGTCTAGTCTTCCACTTGTGAACCGCTGGCTGGGGGGCTTGCACTGGCAGCATAGCGACGGGATAGGGCTGGTGCTGATGCGCACTTGACAGGGTGAGATTTCGTGTGAAAAGGTGCCGGGCTGGTCACGCGAACTTCGCGGTCTGGTTCCCTCGG
>CALLYL010000463.1 GCA_937859535.1 uncultured Myxococcales bacterium | reverse complement strand
GGCCCGAACCGCCAAGCCCGATCATCAAGATGCCGGCCCCTATCACAGCCGCTCCCGTCGTGATTCGCCACAGCGGACGAGACCCCAGCTTCGCCAATGGCCGCGATTCGCCAAGAGGCAGCGGCTCCGTGGCCAGTTCCGGCGAGAGCAGCGCCGAAACGACCGCAGTTTGGCCAGGTGTCACCGTCGTCAAGAGCTGCTGACGCTCAAAACCTCGCGCCGACAGCTCGAGCTGTTGTTGTCCGATGAAGACCGTCCCCTTCCAAGGAGTCTTGCCAACCATCCGCCCCGATAGCGAGAGCTGGGCTTCGCTGGGAATGCTGCTGACCGACAGAACACCCCGAGGCCGGTTGCGGCCCCGCCTCAGCACCGCAGCCACTTGCTGAGCCACCGCCGAAAGCTGTCCATCTTCACTACACGGTACGCAACGCACAGACTCTTGCGCGGCTAGTTCCCCGACCTGCGCATCCCACAGCGAAAGCTGGAGATCCTTGCCACCAGCAACCGAGCTAGCTCTCACCGCCAGCGTAAAGCCAGCTTCGTGCTTGCGGGCGGCGTCGATCAGGCAGTCCGGCGCGAGGGTTCCGCAAACGCTCAGCTTGCGGTTGGAGATGGCCGGCGTATAGCCAACTAGCTGGCTCCCCTTTTCCAAAGCAGCGATGAGCCCGATTTCTCCATCGATTGAGACCGCGCCCTCCTGCGCGAACACCACCGTCGGTGGAACCGAAACCAGCACCGCCCCGGTAAGCGTATCGAAGCGCATCTCTCGGGCCTGCCCACTGGGCACTTCGACCTTGCCCTTGGTGGTTCGTCCGCCGCTGCTCAGCGCCACCGATAGGTCTCCCGCCGCAACCCGCAGTGGCAACAGCAGCGGCAAGCTGCCGAGCAGACGATCGTTGACATAGACCAGCGAGTCTTTGTCGCCAGTGACGTACAGGTCACCAAGGGGTGGCAGCGCTTGTCCCGCTGGACGCTGTGCCTCAATGCGCTTCGCCGGCTCGATCGTGGTGCCGGGGTCCGCCAGATACCGACGGAAGAGGTCTTGTGCTTCGACGATGTGGCCTTGCGCCTGCGCGACCTGGCCGAGGACGAACAAGGCTTCCGCGCTCGACTGCTTCTTGAACGCCGACTCTGCCTTTTTTTGAGCACCGTCGAGGTCACCACTGGCCAGCGCGGCCTTCGCCTCTCCAAGCAGCGCCTGGACCCGAGGTTTGACCCGCAGCTCGGATGGAGAAGCCATCGCCCCATCATCGCTGTTCGACTCATTGGACACCGCGACGTCGGTCGATTTCTCTTTTTTATTGATGGCTCGCTTGGTCGAACCCCTGCTGTGTCCTGATTTGGCTTTTTGATGCCGGGCCAGAGCCGATGATTCCACTGCCATTCCGACCACGCACATCCCTGCGACGGCCCCGATCAGGCAGCGTACGCTCCCCAGTTTCACTTGCAGCTCCCAACGACCAGTCGCTGCTGCGCGCTCACCTGCACTTGTTGACTCTTACCCTCGACGGAGACAATGTGGGTTCCAGGCAGCACCCACAGACTCGATTGCTGACACTTGCCCTTTTTGGTGCCGGCGACAACCACTTCCCCCATCTGCAAGGACAGTCGATCCACCGCTGACTGAATCTCGCTGCGGCGATCCAGCCGTCCTTTGCCCTTTGGCGCACTCTTCAGCAACTTTTGGTACTGCGACATCGCATCGGGCAACCGATTGGTATGCTCAAACGCCGTCGCCAAATGGTAGCCACCTTCGAATGCCAGTAGCTCACAGGGGGTGGCCAGTGCCTTGTTCTTTTTGCACTGTCCGTGAGCCTTATCGAACAACTTTTGTGCTCGTCGATAATCGGACGCTGCGAGACTGTCGACTCCCTTGCGCAGCAAAAGCTCCGACTCCGATTCAGGCAGCTTCAGCGCAACCGTTTGGGAAGGGACAATCTCAATCGTGCGCTCTCCATCCAGCGAGCGCAGGACGTGCTTCCCGGCCGACAACACGACGGCTGTCGTGGTCGCATTTTGCCAAGGCTTGTCATCGATCTGGATCAGCGTGCCTGGCGAAGCTTCGATCGCCAGCTTGCCCTGTCCCATCGCCACCCCTCCAGCAGGCGGCACCTCACCAGTCGGTTCGGTCTTGGTTTTATCCAGTGTTGGGGGGTCTTTGCTCGGCGGTGGTAAGTCTTTGCTCGGCAACTTGACCGCTGCCGCAGTTGGCTGAGCCGCTTCGTCCCGAGCCGTCTCCATCCGAGCCAAGATACCCCACACTCGAGCCCGTACCGCCGCATCGCTGTCATTGGCAAGCACCCGCAGCACCGGAATACCTGGCGTGCTCCTCAGCGTCGATCCAGGAAGGTCTGAAGCCACTTCGACGACCAATCGACGCACCAGAGGTTCAGGATCACGTGCCGCTTGCATCAACAGTGGAAGCGCGATGCTGGGGTCGAGGTTCTGTACGGATTCTACAAGCTGCATGCGCTTTTCGACTGGAAGAGCCGCCTGCGCCACGGCCCCAAGCTGCGGCTGCTCTGACTTTTCGCCCAGCCGATTCAGCAGCACCAACGCCGTAACCGCCTCGCTGCTTCCCTTCGACACCATTTGCCTTAGCACCGATTTCGCGCCCTGCTCACCACGCTCGGCCAAACGTCGCGCCGCGACAAACCGCACCGCTTCGCTCTTGTCGCCAAGCATTGCCGACAAGAGCTCGTTATCGACGCCCGGCTGCTCGGCCAAGAGCTTGCGCGTCTCTTCATCCGAGGCAGTCGCCAACTCGCGCAGGCCCTGCTTCTGGCTCGTGTCCCCAAGGAGAAGGAGGCCGCTACGTGCCACCACCTGCTCACTGGCACTGCCCTTTAGCACAACCTCGCGCAGCCAGCCGCTCACGCCGTCGACGGCAGGTCGCTGTCCGGCATCAATGAGTCGCTTGGCCAGCCGTACCAGCGCTTGCAGGGACTCCAGCCGAACTGCCGAATCTGTATCCGAAAGCTGCGCTCTCAGAACCTCGAGTGCCGACGCCTCATTCCGACGAGCCAATGCCCGCACCGCAGCCTTGCGAACCTGAGACACTGGATCGCGCAACATCGACACAATCAGTGGGCCGGCCTCGGCCTCTTGGCGGTCGCTGAGCGTCGCGACACCGGCTTGACGGATCGCCCAACTGCCACTCGATAGCGCGTCGCGGGCCCACAACAGGCTGCGCTCGGACATCAACCTGACGTCCGACGCTGCGAGTCGAACGATCGCTTCGGCTGCCGCGAGCTGCACTTGCTCATCGCTCCCTCGCCCAACCTGCCGGTCGAGCATCCGTACGTCGAGTAATCGACCTGAAAGCCCCAGCCCCTCAGAAGCCAAAATCGTCGCGGTGCTGCTCGCCTTGCCATCACTTAAGACCGATCGAAAGACCTGCGCAGTCGCGGAGTGTTCCGTCGATGCCAGATAGCGGGCTGCCAGCAATTGGTCCCGTCCCGGCTCCCCTGCCAGACGCTCCAGCAGCGCCTGTGCCCGCGTCTCCCCGAGCGGCATAAGCTGCTGCGCGGCCTTGAGCTGCGCCTCTCTCGGCTCGGAACGCTGGAGCCGGACTAGCAACGCTTTGTACGCAGGTTCATTCCCCGCACGCGCCAGACAGCCCAACACCGACAGCTCGATCGGCCCACCAACCTGCCCTTTTTCTAGCACCGACACCAACATCTCGACTGCGGTGCGGTTGCCACGATCGCACAGCAGCAACGCAGAGAGCAGCCGCAGCTCGCCATCTTTCCCCGCTAGCCCTTCGTACAGCAACTGGGTGCCACGTGGTTCCCCGAGCCGTTCGAGGGCCACCGCGATCGCAGTCCGCACCGCCGGGTCACTCGATCGACCGCTGCGGGACAAAAGAACTGCCGCTGCCGCTGGATCACCCAGCAACCCCAGCGCCTCCGCTGCCTGTGCGACGACCGCTGGATCCGATTCATCCAGCAGTTTTTCCAGCAGCGCCCGTTGCGAACCATCACGGCTATGACCAAGTGCCCGCAGCGCTCCCAGCTTTAGTCGCTGATCCTGCGAAGTCGCCTGCTTGATTAATACGCCCAACGCCCGACCCCGTAGCGCCAGCAGCTCAGCCTGCGATATCTCATCTGCGCTGCCCTTGTGCGTGCGCAACACGTAGAGCAGCAGGCCAATCAATCCGATTGCAACCGTGCCCCATAGTGGCGCAAAACGACGAGCTGCACGCAACAGCCGAGCACGACCCGTCGAAGCAGCACTGGGGTTCATCTGCTCGATACAGGCTTGCAGCTCGTCCTCGAGCGCCCGCATCGACAAAAACCGCGCCGCCGGATCCTTGGACAAGGCCCGCAGCACCACCGACTCGAGCGCGTCGCTTATTTGAAGCCCCGACACTCGCTGACGCGGCGGCACTACCTTCTGTTTGACATGTGCCGACATGATCTCGTCGGCCTTTTTGCCCGTGAAAACCGGCTGCCCGGTCAGCATGAAGTACAGGATGCACCCGACGGCGTACTGATCGCCCTTGGCATCATGGAGCCCGCTGCGAATCTGCTCCGGAGCCATGTACAGCGGCGTTCCGACGAGCTGCCCCGCCTGCGTCAAATTTTGACCCGGCGTGTCTTCGAGAGAAATATCTGGGTCCGGCTCTGGAACGGGCCCGCTCTCGGTCACCACCGGGATCGAAGCCGCGCTCACCCGCATCTGACCACTGACTTGTAGCGACGGCACGGCGCGCACATCTTTGGCGATGCCAAAGTCGATGATCTTCACAAAGTCTTCGTTACCGTCCTGATTCACCAGCAGGATGTTGTCGGGTTTGATGTCACGGTGGACGATGCCCTGCTCGTGGACGTGATGCATACCGCGAGCAATCTGGGCGGCGATACGGCAGGCCCGCAGCGGCGTCATGTTGCCATCACGCACCGCAGCGCTCACGGTTGGACCGGACAAAAACTCCATCGCCAGATAGGACTTGCCGTCTGGAAGCTCGCCGAAATCGATGACCTGAACGATGTTCGGATGTTTGATCTGAGACAGGAGCTGCGCTTCCTGCAAGAAGCGTCGCCTGCTCACCTCGTCCTTCGGTTTGCGCAGAATCTTGACCGCAAGCAGGTTGCGCAGCGTGGCATGGCGGGCCTTGTAGACCGTGCCCATGCCGCCCTGGCTGGCCTTTTCCAGCACCTCGTAACGGCCATCGATGATCAGTCCGTGGATCTCATCGGTCGCAGCGCCATGGCTCGTAGTCGGCAACGCCGCACCGCTCAACACCGGCATCCCCGCTGCAGAGGCAGATCTGCCCGCAAAGCGATCTGACGTGATCGCGACGGCCCCCGGTACCACCGCAACTGCCGCTGGGATCGGTTGCCCGGTAGCTTTTGTAGATTCCGCGAGCGGTGCTCGCTTTAAATCGCCCGTACCCTGGATCGATTTTGGGGGAATGTCGACGGAGAGCGTCGGATTATCGCCCATCTCAGCGCAGTCATGAGCATCCCCCTCGACAATGGTGCTGTCGCAATACGGACAGACCGAGAGCTGCCCCTCCCCACTCGCAGGTCGCTCCTGCATCTTAGACACACTCATCTTAGCAAGTTGGCGCACGGCTGTGGTAAATGGGGGTGATTGTCCCGCTTGGCCAGCGTATCTGTTGGTCTCTGCGACGGCGTTTGTCCTGCTGTAGCCGCCGCTGGTATCGAACCTTCGGCTCTGAGAAACTTGCTCACTGGAGACCTCATGTTCGGAAACCATCACTCGACCACGCGCTCCCTGACCTTTGGCACACTGGTGCTCTGCTCAGTTGGCCTGTTCGGCTGTCCCCAGCAAGAAGCGGCCAAGCCAGCCGCATCCTCAGAGCCTGCTGCCCCAACACCTGCCGTGGCTCCCGCGTCGCCTACCGTCGATCCGGCCCGACTCGCCGTCTTCGGAACACCGCTCCCGCAGCACTACGACAGCAAAGACAACCCGCCCACCGACGAAAAGATTGCGCTGGGCAGACAGCTTTATTACGAAAAGCGACTATCCAAGAACCACGAGATCAGCTGCAACTCATGCCACGACTTGGCGCGCTACGGGGTCGATGGCAAAAAGTTCTCCACCGGACACAAGCAGCAGCTCGGGGGTCGCAACTCTCCGTCGGTGTACCAGGCGGCCGGCCACGTCGCCCAGTTCTGGGATGGTCGTGCGAAGGATGTTGAAGAGCAGGCTGGCGGCCCGATGATAAACCCCGTCGAGATGGCGCTCCCCGACCACAAGCGAGCCGAGGCGGTCCTGCTGAGCATCCCCGGCTATGTCGAAGCCTTCAAGAAGGTCTTCCCCGCCGACAAACAGCCGGTCACCATCAAGAACGCCACCGCCGCCATCGGTGCCTTCGAGCGTCGCTTGGTCACGCCGTCGCGCTTCGACAAGTTCCTCGGTGGAGAAACGACCGCGCTCAACGACGTCGAAAAAGCGGGCCTACTCAAGTTCCTCGACACCGGCTGCGTCGCTTGCCACAGCGGCACACTCCTCGGCGGCAGCAGTTATCAAAAAGTCGGCTCGGTCAAGCCGTGGCCGAACCAGACCGATCTGGGACGAGCCACGGTCACCAAGAATGACGCCGACAAGCTGGTCTTCAAGGTTCCGTCGCTGCGGAATGTCGCCCAGACCGCGCCGTATTTCCACGATGGCTCAGTAGAAAAGCTGACCGACGCAATCAAGGCCATGGCAAGTCACCAGCTTGGACGCGACCTGCCCGATGCCGATGCCGATTCAATCGCCGCATTCCTGCGCAGCCTCACCGGCGACATCCCGAAGGAATTCATCCAAGAGCCAGCGCTGCCGCCGAGCGGCAAGACCACCCCTAAGCCCGACCCGGCGTAGTCACCCCAGCTACGGCTTCGGATGAGACATCAGGAAGTCGTAGATCGACGACGTGAAGAACGAGTTGAACACCGGGACGTGACCGCCTCCTT
>CALLYL010000462.1 GCA_937859535.1 uncultured Myxococcales bacterium | reverse complement strand
CGACGAGTATGGTCGCTGGATTGGGCAAGACGGAGAGGTTCTGCTTCCCAATCCAGCGACGAGTATGGTCGCTGGATTGGGCAAGACGGAGAGGTTCTGCTTCCCCTCTATGAGGGGAGAATGATTGGCCAGTTTGATTTCAGCAAAAAGGGCTGGGTGAGCGGCAAAGGTCGTACTGCCGTCTGGCGGGATATCCCATGGGAGAAAAAGGTCATCGAGCCGCAGTTTGTTATCAGACGCAGCACCTTTGCCGATGAACGCCCCTCAACTGCTCAGCGCTCTCGTGTGGCGTTCATGGACGTCACGGCTGCCACGAACACTCGCACGATGGTTGCAGTCGCAATCCCTCCCTTGCCCTGTGGCAATTCTGCTCCAATTCTCACGACGTCAGACTCACCTGTTTCCCTCGCCGCAATTCTCAATAGCTACATCTACGACTTTGTGGCACGCGCACGGTGCGGTGGCCTTCATCTTAACTACTTTGTAATTGAAGAGACTCCGCTCATTCCACCAGATCAGGCAAGCGTCCTTCTCCCGATAGCATCTACGCTCTCTGCCTCTCCGATCCTCGCGCCACTCTTGATGGAGGGGAGCACAGGCCAGCGCGAATATCAGGCGCTGACCAAACACGAGAGGCTTCGGCAGCGCTGCATTCTCGACACCATAATCGCGACGTTGTATGGCCTGGGCCGGGAAGATCTGCACTTTATTCTCCGACATTGTGATCAACCCAGGATGCGATTGGCTGATGCTGGATTCCGTCGAACGCTCGATCCAAAGGGATTTTGGAAAGTTGACGATGGAGACGAACCTGAATTGCGCCAAGCCGTACTCACAATGGTTGCATTTGATGCACTTGCCAAAACTATTGCCGAGCACGGGGGCGATTCCAAAGCTGGAATTGCTGCGTTCTGCTCATTGAATAATGGCAACGGATGGATGGTGCCCGATACGCTTTGCCTAGCCGACTATGGGCTTGGCCATGACGAACGCGCTGAGCAAGCACAGCCAGTTGCCAGTCGGCTTGGCCAGCGTCTCCTAGATTGGCAGATGACGCAGACGCCAGAAGACAGATGGGCGGAGTGCGAGCACCACGCGCGGGCGATCCTGGGCGATGCAGAGTTCGAATTGCGCTTTGGGAAGAAGGCTGATTCCGATTCGAAGTCGACCGCTACTCCCGCTGCTGTGTCACCGGCACCTCCTCTTGCCGCCGCAGCGTCGGTGAAACCATCCGTTCCGCAGCTCGGCCTGTTTGAACCAAAACCCGCGGCCACAACCGCAGCCACAGAGCCCCTCACTATGTCGATCTCTTCGATCCGTCTGCTCAACTTCCGCAACTGGACTGATGCGCACTGGGAAAAGGGCATCGCGCTCAAGCCTATCACCCTCGTGCTTGGCCGAAACTCCGCAGGCAAGACCAGCATCCTTCAGCCGCTGCGCATGCTGAAGCAGACAATGGAGGCGACGGATGCTGGGACATACCTTTTGCTAGATGGAACAAAGCAAGATGGCGTGAACTTGGGGGCCTACTCGGATGTGGTGAACGGTCACGATGAAAAGCGCGAGATGGGTGTCGGCATCGACCTGCCAGAGTCAGGAGTCTCGGTCGATGTTCGATTCAAGCAGGTCGAAAAACGCCCGGTAATCGATTCCCTTGTCTACCGCATAAAGGGCGAGCGAGTTGAAGTGACCAGAGGACCCAACGCTGCCTATCAGCTCTCCAGCCCACGTTTCCGCCTGCCGAACTGGGATGGTTCAAACACCGTGCATGTACCCAAGAAGGAGGTCTACGATCCCGGGCGTGCGATCGAGTTTTCTGAGCAGGCGCTGAAGGACCTTGGCTCGCTGGGCGAGACAGTGCGCGGTGCCATGGTCGCGCTGAAGAAAGGGTTCGAAGCCTTCCACTTCCTGGGCCCGTTGCGTCCACCCCCTGCACGAGAGGTGACTTGGTCGCAACAAGACCCGACCCGCCTCAGCTCGAATGGCAGCGAGACGGTGCAAGCGCTGCTCAGTAATGAAACTGGTCGCAACAAAGGCACCCTCAAGCAAGCAGTGTCCTACTGGCTCCAGCGGCTGGATCTCGCGGACGCCATTGAAGTGTCGCAAGTGGGCCGGACACGCCTCTATCAGATCGAAGTCATCCGGAAGGGCAACCGTTCCAACATTGTTGATGTCGGCTTCGGAGTATCGCAAATCCTGCCCGTCGTCGTACTCTTGCACTTCGTTCCTGAAGGATCGGTGATTTTGTGCGAGGATCCGGATGCACACTTGCATCCCATGGCACAGACTAGGCTCGCGGATCTGTTCGTGGAGGTTGCGAGAAAACGTCGTCTTCAGGTGCTTGTCGAGACCCACTCGGAACACATGTTCCGTCGCCTGCAAACCCTGATGGCAGATGGTGCTCTTCCACATCAAGACTGCGCCCTCTATTACGTCGAGCGGGATGAGCCATCGGCGAAAATTACTGAGCTATTGACGGATGACTATGGGCGAGTCGCCAACTGGCCCCGGCACCTCTTTGGTGATGCTGCCGGCGAGACTGGTCGGCAGCTGCGGAGTATGGTGACCCGAATGAAGGACCGAGACGGCGGTGAGTAATGGACCACGCCGTTGACGCAAGCGTGCTTCAGGCGTGCTCAGCTCGGCATCGAGCTGCCGGACTGACAGTCTGGGCCATCGAGCAAGTAAGTCTTTGGCTGGAGGCATATCGCGTTGATGACAATCGACGACTTGCCATCGATGAAGGCTTCGCGATCTGGGCGATGTACGAGCAGTTTGACGAACAGAACCATGCATGGCAGGTGCTGCGCGAGAAGCTCGATCGACAGTGTATACATCCCGTACGGGTTCCGCAGTCGGTCTCTGGGGACATTGCCGTACCGGAAGTGCTGCAACACCTTGACGAGCACCGATGCTGGCTCTTTGCGATTGCTAGCCAACGCCCCTCTGTAATTTCAATTGCCAACGCAACCCATGAACACTGGCATACTAAGCCACCTTCGTGTGAGTTCAGCAGCGTAAAAATTGAACAAATACTGCATGCTTGGCTCCACGCGCAGGTCACTGCCCGCCAGGTTGCCGAGAATGCAGATAGCCAAAAACAGTACAACATTCCTCCTAAACAGTTGGAAGGTACTTTAGCTTTAGCGCGCCGTGTTGGTGTTGGGACGAATGACCGCATGGCATGGGAAGATAATGATCGTCGGTACGAGTTCGATCGGCAGCATAATACGGTCGAAGTGTGGTCGCTTGCGACTGGCAAATGGCTACACGAGGCTCGTCTCGATGGCAGTGTACTTAAGACAGAGGGTGGTGAAGGGCGATACTGGGGGAAGACGTAGTGACAACCAGCTAGGCGCTGATCCCGAGATCGGCAGAGGCAAGCACGATGGCCCTGAATCCCATTTCCTTCACCGAGCAGGTCGTCGACGACTTTCTACGATACCAGCTTACGACGTACCCGCTGGCTGATGACGACTTGCACGCACAGATGCGTGCGCTGCTGCGTCTCGAAGAGAGCCGCAGCACGCCTCTTCGACAAGGGCCTTTCGTTAGCCTATCTCGTCCTTTCAAGGCCGGCGCCAGCATCGAGCAGCTCATTCAGGATGGCGTGCTTCATCCGGGAATGCGCGGCATTGTCCCGTACCCAAGTGTGCGAGCCCATCAGGAAGCGGCCGTTCGCGCCATCCGCGAGGGTTGCACTACGCTCGTTGCAACCGGGACGGGTTCTGGAAAAACCGAGGCGTTTCTCTATCCCATCATCAGTCGCTGCTTGGAGCTAGCGGATGCGGGGGCGCCAGCAGGAATCGTAGCGGTTCTTGTCTATCCGATGAACGCCCTAGCTGAAGACCAGCTCGACCGACTTCGCGGGCTTCTGGCAGGACGCGGCGTGCCGTTCGCGATGTACGTCGGGAAGACGCCAGATGAAGAGGCCGGCGTGCGCGGCGAGCGGATGCCGGCGGGTTCAACAAACAGCGACTACCACGCCCGCCTGAAGCAGATCCGTGAGGCCGGTGAAGCGACGGTACTGATTCCCCCAGAGGAGCGGGCGAGCCGCGCCGCGATGCGCAAGGCGGACGGACAGCCGCGCATCCTGCTTACGAACGTGAAGCAGCTTGAGCTTTTGCTTACGCGCGGAAAAGACGTGGGGCTCTTCGAGAGAGCGCCGCTTGAGTTCCTGGTGTTCGACGAAGCCCACACGTTCCGCGGGGCGCAAGGTGCAGAGACAGCGTGTCTAATTCGTCGGCTTCGTTCGTTTTGCGGCAAGGACGCATCCCAGGTCACGTGTATTGCGACCTCTGCCACGATGGCCGATCCAGAGCGCGGTCCCGAAGCTGGAGCGGACTTTGCGAGACGCTTCTTCGGGGTCGATGCCGCGCGCGTGAAGATCGTGGGCGAGATCTACGACGATCTGCGTTGGAACGAACAGCGGGCCGTGCCGGCCGGGCCTACTGGGGACGCGTCCGGACTGCTCAAGCGTCTGCTGCAAGCAGTAGATGCACCGGACGACAAGGTCTCAGATGCGCTCTCTGCATGTCTGGTAGACCTCGGTGGTGCCCGTCTGCCAAGGGAAAAATGGCAGCGCGCCCTCGCTGCGCAGCTAGCCAGCAATGACCTTGTGTATCACCTTGCGCATCTCTTGGTTACGCCCCGTGCTTTGGCAGATCTGCCACCTCTTTTGCACGATGCCATTGGTCGCGATGTTGGCGAACACGAGATCCTTGCATGGCTGGGCTTGGGTGTAGCCTGTGGACGAGATGGACACGACCCTCTACTGCGGCCAGTCGTGCATAGCTTTATTCGCGGTGTCGGTGGCGCAGTCGTCACGCTGTCGAATCCCGCACATAAGGCCCGGCTCTGGTTGGCGGGAGAGGACGCGGCAGAGGAGTTGAGCGACAAGTGGCGGCGCTTTCCGCTCCTCACCTGCACGACATGCGGCCAGCACTACTACGAGACCTGGGCGAAAGACTTTCGGTTGGTCGCAGGAAAGAATGCACCTCCCGAAGGAGGGGACTTGGTTGGCACCGCGCGAGTGTGGGAGCACCTGGCCGATGAGCTGGGCGGCTCACGCGTCTTACTCGTGGACCGACTCGTGGTTCGCCCTGATGAAGACGACGAAAGCAGCGAGCTTTTGGATGAAGAGGGGGAGGTGGCCGAGCCAGGCGCGGCGGATCTGCCATCGGGTCATGAGTACCAGCACCGCCGCCTGCATCCACTCTGGGTCTGTGCGCAGTGCGGGTCACTGCATACGTCAAAGGAAGCAACCTGCGCGGCCTGTCACGCGGGGAATACGCTGGTTGCCGTTCAGGCGGTCCGTTCAAAGGATGACCTACGCGGGGTGCTGCATTCCTGCGTTGCGTGCCAGGCACCTGGGCGCCGACCCGGCGGTGGTCGCTACCGCGAGCCCGCTCGACCGGTCCGCGCCGTCTCGGTCTCTGATGTTCACGTGCTGGCGCAGTCGATGCTGCACCTATCGGAGCGCCCGCGTCTTCTTGTCTTTGCCGACAACAGGCAAGACGCGGCATTCCAAGCAGGATGGATGCGAGATCACGCGCGCCGATTCCGACTCCGCGCATTGATGTCCCAGGCTATTCCGCGCACCGGAGTATCCATCGGTGATGTCGTGCAGCAACTGGATGCCATTCTGGAAAGCGACCGGGAACTATCACGGGCGTTGATTCCCGAGGTCTGGCAGGTTGCGCCGCAAGAAGAGGCAGGGATCAAGCACCGCGAAGAGCGAGTCTACTTCCTACGTCTTCAGGTGCTGCGCGAAATTGCCACCGGCGTGAAGCAGCGGCTGGGTCTGGAGCCCTGGGGCCGCCTGCGCATCGAATATCTTGGCCTCGACCCAGAGCACGCGGTCATCCGAACCTGGGCTCAGCGGTTGGGCTGTGAGAGTCAAGCGCTGGCCGACGGCATTGGGGCTCTTCTCGATCATCAAAGACGTATTCGTGTTTTGCACGATGAATCGACGCGCCTCTTCGGTCAGTTCTGGCGCAGCGACCGGAAGGAAATCCAGTATGGGTACATCCCAGCCTTTGCCGGTGGCCCACGTGGGGTGAAGCTGTCGCGCGCGATTTCCGATTCTCCCGCACGCATCACGCAGTGGTCCGGTTCTCGACCTACTCAAGTCTGGAATGCCGTCTCAGCATGGGGAGTCCCCGAAGCCGACCTAGAGGGTTTTCTGCGCGACCTGTGGAACATGCTGGTCGGAATGCGGATTCTGGTTCCGGCTGTATTGGAAGGCTGGGGCAAGCCCATGCCAGGCAGTGCAGGGGCACACCAGATCGATGCGGGCAAGCTGCGCCTGTGCCCTCACCGCGGTCGCTTCCGCTGCGAGAAATGCCGACGGACAACGGTTCGACGTGGACCTACGGGTATTTGTCTGGCCTGGCGCTGTGCTGGCAGATTGATCTGGGAAGAAAGCGACGACGAGGATTTCGATCTGCATGTCCTCGACGCAAACTACGCCATGCTCCGGGTCGCCGAGCATTCGGCACAAGTTCCTGCAGAAATCAGAGAGCGAATCGAAAATCAGTTCAAGGGTCAGGGTGAGCATCTAAATGCACTGGTTTGCACGCCGACGCTGGAGCTTGGCGTAGACATCGGTGCACTCGACGCGGTGTTGATGCGGAACGTCCCGCCGAGTGCTGCGAACTATTGGCAGCGGGCGGGACGCGCCGGACGTCGTCACCGCATGGCTGTGGACATCACGTATGCGCAAGCAACGGGTTTTGATCAGGCTTACTTCCGTGACCCCCTCAAGCTGCTCGGTGGGATGGTGGAGCCCCCTCGCTTCAATCTCAAGAATGAGGTGATGCTCCGCAAGCATGTGCATGCAAGCGTGCTGACCGCGCTTCATGGACTGGCGCGCAGGAATGCCGACATAGTCCGGACGCGAATCGAGGAAACGCTGACACGCTGCTTCCCTGCGACCCTAAAGAGCTACTTGTTTACTCCTGGGGGTGAAGTTCGCAAGGAAGTCCTCGATGTCTCTGAACTCGGAATCCTGATTCGCGACCACCGATCTTACCTGTTGGCAGAGGTTGCTAGGATCTTCACTCACGCCTGGCCGAAAGAGGACATGGCCTGCGTGGAGCAGAGCATCCTTGCTGCCGTCGTAGATGGCTTGGCTACTTCGCTGGATGCGGTTCTCAAACGACTGAAGCGTCGACTCGATTGGGCACGAGCGGAACTGGCCCGGCTGGCACGTGACGAGGCACAGAAAGGCGTTCTCGATCCCGAAGATCAAGCGCACCGCAGACGCTGTCAGCGTGTCATCGAACGTCTCAAAGGTCAGGCTATGCGTACGCGTGCTCAGGCGCAGGGGGGCGCTGACGACTCGGACACCATGGGAGCGCTAGCACGCGAAGGCTTCCTGCCGGGCTACGGACTAGAGGCCGGTAGCATCATAGGCACGGCAGAACCACCCCGCATGACCTACGGGCTGTCCGACTTCGACCTGCCTCGCGCACCAACGCTAGCATTGCGGGAATATGTCCCTGGCAATGCCATTTATGCGAACGGCTTTCGCTTTGTGCCACGACGCTTTCAACTGGTGCCGGAAGAAACCATGCGCTTCCGCATTGATACTGAGCGCCAGGTCGTCAAGGAACTCGGGGTAAGCGCGGTCGCTGCCACCCTAGGCGAGCTGGAGATCAGAGCAGTTCCCGTCTGTGATGTCATCTTGCCCTCACAGTCCCAAATCTCAGATGAAGAGGACTTCCGATTTCAAATGCCCGTCGCCATCTATGCGACTGAGCGCGGCTTCCATCGCGGCGGGGATGCCTGGTCGTGGGGTGAGCTGGATCTGCGCTCCAGGCGCGGCCTGCATGTGCGGATGGTCAATGTTGGCCCGCGGGCTGAAGTCACGAAAGGCAACGTCGGCTATCAGCTCTGTCTCGCATGTGGACAGTCGCAGTCTCCTTATTCGTCCAGCCGAGCACGGGAGGAGTTCGAGACCAAGCACCGAGATCGTTGCGGTCACCGCATTGAGCCCACAGGCTTCTTCGCTGATGTAGAAGTCGATGTACTCGGTCTGCATGGACTGGATGACCGCGTGCTTGCGTTCAGCGTCATCGAGTCGCTGCGCATGGGCGCGTCACGTGTCCTCGACATGGAAATTGAGGACCTCCAGATCGTCGCAATCGGTCACGCAGGCAGCGATCTTGTGGATCTCCTGCTCTACGACCCGATGCCGGGTGGCTCTGGACTGTTAGAGCAACTGACAGCGCGGTGGGAAGAAGTCCGGGTAGCAGCGCTCCAACTGGTCGAAGAGTGCCGAGGTGCCTGCGAGCGCTCCTGCATCGACTGTTTACAGACTTACCGCAATCGCTTCTATCACCCGCACCTCAATCGCCATCGTGCTGCCGAAGCGCTCAAAGCATCGAGCGGCCAGCTGCAACACGTTTATCCGATGCCAGAGAACCTACCGAGAACGTCGAGCACCGCCGGACAGCCCCAGACCGCCATCGAGCAGCGATTCAAGCGCTTCTTGACTGCTGCCGGTCTGCCTGACCCCTTGGCTCAGCGACGCATCGAGCTCGGAACCAACCTTTACACGATCCCTGACTTTTTCTATCCCGGTGAGGAATTAGACGAACCGGGAATCTGCATCTACCTCGACGGCATGTCCGGCCACATCCACGGCAACCCCGAACAAGCCGAGAAAGATCGGTTTCTCAGGGAGCGTCTGCGCACCCACGGTTATGAAGTCGTCGAAGTCCGGTCATTTGAACTCGACGACAAGAACGCGGTCGTCGCGGCTATTGCTCGCGTCGCCAAGTATCTAGTCGGCAAAGACAAGCAACGCTCACTGCGTGAGAACACAGCTTGGTTCGAGCAGGCCAGCGCGTCCGCGAAAGTGCGCATGGGCCGAGTCCTACGCTTGGTTCGAGTTGCCCAAAGAACTCTCGATGCCGTCCCGATCATCGATCTTCGGGTAGCCGCAGGCGCGTTTTCAGAGAGCCGCATTCCCGATGAGATCGGATTCGCTCGGGTCGAGGGCACGTTGCTCCATGCGGAACACTTCATCGCCCAGGTCGTTGGCGATTCGATGAATGAGCTAGCCCCAGATGGCGCATGGTGCCTCTGGGAACACCTCGGCACCGCCAAGGCTGCTCCTCCCGCTCCAGGGCAGAACCTGCTCGTGCGCCGTTCAGATCAGCGCGACCCTGACTTTGGCGAGTACACGTTCAAGAGCCTCATGGAAGGCCCGGAAGGCCGCTACCTCTCTCCCCGCAGCACGAACAAGTCGCACAGGAAGATCCCACTGCCACGAGACGCTGAGGTCCACGCCGTAGCAAGATTTGTGGCAGTTCTTAACCCATCGGCAGATCGACCTGATTGACCCCACAGCTTTCGTACTGTGAGAGACGGTGCCCACTGAGTCTTGACAGACAGCAGTTCCCGGCCTTGAGATTCCGTTCGCGACCGACTTCCAGCGTGTCTCTGCGCAGTGCTGCGGTAGCGGTCGGCTCCTAAGCGGCAGCCAGAGGTACTACAGGAAACCATTCGGGCGTACATGAAAGGCATCCCAGGATGCGCTTCGTGGTGGCGCTCTGGGTGGGTGATTCATTGCCGAACCGACCGGTAGGCCGTGGTGACTTCCGTCATCGTTCGTAGCGGACTTGAGAGTCCGAACGAGGAACGGGAACGCATCCTACCTGCTTGCCCATCGAACCGTTGCGTTCGCGTTGCATGGGCTGTGTGCCACTCCCAGAGCAGCATCGCCGAACGGTGTGTCACGCCCGATCTCCTTTCATCGA
>CALLYL010000461.1 GCA_937859535.1 uncultured Myxococcales bacterium | reverse complement strand
CTCGATGGCGAACAGGTACTTCTTGTTCATCTCGATGTCTTCTTTGTCGAGCTCGACGGAGTTGAAGATTGCGCGCTCGCCCTTGCGACCCAGGAAGGCTTCCCAGGCACCCTTTTTGACCTTGGCGTTCGCTCCGCTCGTGATGTCGTAGATGACAAAGTTGACCTGCACGTCGTTGACCGGCTGCGCGAAGAAAGCCGCGTAGTAAATGGTCAATTTGCCGGTCTTCTTATCGTAAAAGAGCGACGATTTGTGCAACTTTTTGAGCCGCGAAGCGTACTCGCCCGGCGAGGTCCACTTGAGGGGGAACGATGAGTCGCTGATGAGGAGCTGACCCTTCAGCAGATCCTCGGGTTTGCCACCGGCAACCAGGGTTTGCGGGGCCAGCAAGACGCCCAGCGCCAGCAGCCACAGTACGGCGCGGCGACGCAGCGACGGCTGAGTGTGAGCGGTGCGAGAGGGAACTTGGGCGGCGTCGTTCCCGGCAGCGGTCGCAGTGCGGTGGTGTAGGCTCATCGAGGTTCTTCCTTCGTCGGTGATCGTCAACGATCGGGTTTTTCGGTAAGACGTACCGCAGCGGCTTTGGCTTCGGCTGCTTGGTGCGTAGCTTGCGAAACGCTACACGGAGCGGGGCTCGGCTTTCAACGACTGCGAAGTTCCCGAAGCCCGCTAAGCCCTAAGCGACCCACGATCAGTCCGCCGGCGAGTGCAGAGGCGGCACCGGTCACCAAGAGCACCGGTCCTGCCACCGGGGTGATCGGACCGTTGGCAGGTTCCCAAGGGGCGGGCGGCATGGCACCGGGACGGTTTGCTGCACCCCACAAACCGATTCCAGTTGCAAGTAAAATCGTACCACCAGCCAGTAGGGAGAGACCAATGGCGGCAGGTACGATTCGTTTCCGTCGCGAAGGAGCCACAGGTAGGCGCAAGGTCAGATGTAGGTCGATCGGCACCCGCAGTCGCTGCGTCACTGTCCGTGTATCGGCAAAGGTCGCCGTCAGTTGATAAGTTCCATCGGTAAGTAGCAGTTGCTGGGGGGCCTCGCCGACTCCGAAGCCGTCAAGGCTTAGCAATGCCCGTGGCTCGGCGTCGAGCGTGGTTTTGGCGCGAGGGGCGTGTCGACGGAGAGCAAGCTGCTTCACCACCCAGCGAATCGCCAGGTCATCGCTCGGGCAGTTCTTGCAACTCTCGCTGGTGAGACTGCTGAGCGCGCCATCATCGCTGTCGACCATACGTCCTGCCCACAGGCCGCTATTTCGTCGCTCTAACCTGAGGACGCTTTGTGCTCCCAGCATTTTACCGACGCGACGCATGCACAGCAGGCTGCGCTCGCAGTTCTCGTATTCGGGCAGGCTGTGCACGATGAGCTCGCGGTCCCGTTCGGGAATCACCGTCAGACCAGCCTCCTCGGCGGCTCGCTGCGACACCGTGAGTAGCTCGGGATGAGTCGACATGATTTTTTCGTCGGGCAGCAGCAGTACAGCGTCGGGCAGGGTGGTGGTCAGTGGACGCTGTTCGCCGGCACGCAGCGACAGCTCATAGGTAGACATTCGATAACCAATTTCGATCAGCAGGCGATGGGTACCGGGTGCCACCGACAGCGGCGATTCCAGCGGTAGCGTCCCGTGGAGCTGACCATCGACGAGCACCAACGCTCCGGGGGGCCCGGTGAGCAAGACCTGGGCGCTTGGTTCGTGTGGCTCGGCGAGCGCAGCCTCGACTTTGGCGCGCCGCTCAGACGTCACCTCCATTCCCCCGGTGGCCAGGAATCGGCCGAGCAAGTCCGCTCCGACCAGCGTCGAACCCATGCGACGGTAGAGCAGCCCCAAGTTGTAGAGCAAAATCGGTGATGGCGAGAGCTGAAACGCCGTCTCGATCCGCACCCGGGCTTCGTCGTCGCCCTGTACCTTGCTGATATCTTGCAGAAGCCGTCGTGCCAGCCGCCGTGCTGTGCCTCGGGCGAGTGCACATGGTGACAGACTCGACGGTGCGGCGTCCTCGAACCCGATGGGAGCCGGCTCGTCCATGGTCGCGGCTCCGGTCGCGGTCAAATCGGGAAGCTCACGACGGACGGTACGCGCCAACGCGTGTAGATACGGCTCGCTACGGCTCGGGCTACAGTCGGGGCAGATCGTCTGCCGGTGGAGAAGCTGTGCGCCGTGCGGCACCGACAGCACTTCGAGCGACAACCTCGACAAGCGCTCATTTTCCGCACGAACCAGGTCGATGCTGCGCATCACCATGACCTGCTCGACGTCCAGTTGTTCACCGAGCCAGAGCTGACAGCTCGTCTGCGTCAAGCAGCCGGTGCGGTCCGCAACCCGAGAGAGCAGCAGGTCACGATCATGGTGCGGAACAAGCGCAATGCCCTGTTCCTTGAAGATGGTGGTCAGACGCTGCTGCTGGGTGAGCGAAAACTCCGGCGCGATCAGCACCACCGCTTTGGGCAGCCGCAGCCGCAACCGTCGAGCGTGCGCTGTGTTCTGATCGCTGAAATCGAGCTCGCTGACCTTGGCCTCAGCCTGGCGATAGCCGAGCTCGATGCGCAGACGATGAGAGCCGTTCGACAACAGCAGAGGTGTTCCGAGAGGCGCTTTACCGACGAGCCGATCGTCGACAAATACCACCGCACCCACCGTCGCGACCAGCTCGACTTCGTAGCTGTCCTTTGGCACCTGCTGGAGTGCTTTGTCGATTGCAGCCCGATGGTCGGAGGGCAGCTCGGTCCCGATCTGGGCTTGATAGCGACGCAGCAGATCTGCGGCCTCCACTGGGATCCCGCTGCGCAGCCGCAGCAGTCCCAAGTTGTACAGAAGCTGCGGTGCTGGGGATAGCTGATACGCCGTCTCGACGTAAAAGCGCGCAACCGCCGACTGTTCGGCCTGGGTCGCTCGCTCGAGCAGCCGTCGAGCCAGCAGTCGCGCTTGACCCGCCCACAGCGCGCATTCTCCGGGTCGAGGCAGAGACTCCGTCGGTGCCGCCACGGCTATAGTCGGCCCTCCCAGCAGAAGCCGCGAAAGCAGGGCGCACAGGAGGCACAGCAACAGATTCGACGGAGCCAAGCGACGATAAGGCCGGGCGAGCCGAGCCATCACCGTCCGCATTGGCCTTCTCGCCGCAGACTGCGCTCCTTACAGGGGTAGTCCGACGGTAAACGCCGGGGTGATGCTCACATCGACCTTCCCCGATGGGAGATCATCGCCCGCCTTCACCGTCGGTTTGCCGCTCAGCATCAGCAAGAACGGAACCTTGGGATTCGACAGGTAGTAGCTAAAGCGCTCAAACGCCGGGCTGCCCGCTTGGACGACGATCTTGCGCGACTTGTCGGCGATCACCACCCCTTTGGCGATGGCTGGGATCTTGTCGATCAGAAAGACGTCCTTGTCGGTCGGGCTCTTGGCCGTTTCGGGACCGATGTAAAGGCCCATGTCGGGCAGGTTCACCGTCGACAGATTGCTGGCACCGTACTGGAGCTCGATCGCTTTTACGATCGAGATCGCCTTGCTACCCACGGTCTGCGCAAACGTCGGGTCGTTGCTGAGTGTGACTGGGTAACTCTTGGTGACGGCGATCTCTGCCCCGCAGGACTTCGCGGTGGTGTCACACGTACCCGTCGCGGTGCCACCGGCTGCCGACACCTGAGAAGCGAGCGTTGCGCACTTGGGATCGCCAGCCACTGCGCAGGTTACAGTCGGGACTTTGCCGGTGGTGGTACCGAAGTCGAGGCTGAACTTCTGTGGCGACAGCTCGAACGTCTTGTCGAGGATGTTGGTCGAGATCAGGCCACAGGCAGCAGAGCCCATCACTGCCAGCGATAGAGCCGCCGACAGCCCGAGCGCGCTGCGCAGCAGCTTGCGACGAGACGGTACCAAGTGGGGATGGACGGACGATAAGGTAGTGGGGTCGATACTAGGCTTCATAAACTTATCGTACCACGTCGTGGACGCGGTTTGATTTGGCGATCAGCGTCGGCGCACCCACCGGTTTCAGCAGGTGGACGGTCCGCTGCTTGGCATCGCGCAGCTCGATCTTGACGGTTTGCCCCGCTGCCAGGTCGGTGTAGAACATCGTCTCGGTCTTGCCTGAGCGGACCGTCTTCAGAGGCTGTCCATCGATGAGTACCGACAGTCCCGGCCTTGGCACCACAAACGTTGCCGCAGTGACGGCTGTGTCGGCGTGCAGCGTCGCCGATCCATCGCTGTGCAGTCGCACCGTGACCTGTCCCATTGCCCGAAGGTGATCGCCAAGCTGCTGAAGCGTGGGCACCCACAGCGTTCCTTTTGCCACCCGGCTCTGAAGCTGCGACAGGAGCTGTTCGAGCCGTGGATGGGGCACGATCTCACCGGGCACTTTGCCCGCCTGCATCAGGTTGCGCTTGGCAAACTTGCTGCCCGCTGGATGAAACGCTTCCAGGTAGGTATGGGCGATGTGCAGACCGCGCTCTTTTTCGAGCTGGTCGAGCGACTTTTTCTTATACAGCGCGAAGAATCGGCTGCTTTCGATGTAGGTCATCATCGTCGAAAACAGCCATAGATTGCTCGGCGCTCCCGTCGACAAACGGCCGCTTGGATAGACCACCGGCACATACTGGTCGATGCGCTGCGGGGCCAACAGGTTTAGCGATGGAGACGCTGGGACATCAATTCCCGACCAGGCATAGCGATACTTGTGGCGATCGAGCAGATCGGCAATGCCCTCGCTTCCGCCCTGAAAGCCTCGATTGGTGAGCGCTTCACAGTTGGTGTACGGCTGGTGGTCGATCCAGGTTTTGGCCTCGTACTGCTCGAAGAATCGCAACGCTTCCTCTGTGCTGTCGCGATCGTCGGGCTGCGGAGTCGCCGAGTGCGGGCTGATTTCCCAACCGGCACGATGCAGCCGGACGGCCAGCTCGGCCAGCGCCGGATCATCAAGCTGCGGTCGTCCTGCCCCCAACGGGTCCACCTGTGGCCGCTCGTAGCGGCTGTGATAGACCACCAGCGAGTGCATGTGCTTCTGAAACGGCGACAGCACCGGACGCGGTGGATGTGCCCACGAGGCTGCCGGAGCTGGCTCGCCGCTGCGGAACCACAGCGCCTTGGTCATCGGCAGACCCTTGCCCAAAAAGCCGCTTTTCCCAAATCGTGGCGATGACACGAGCGATGTCCCACCCGCCAGCGCATGCAGCGTGCCCGAGGTCGTTTGATCGGCATGATCCGTGATCACAAACGCCGCCTGACGACCTTCGGGATAGCGTGCCTTCAGGAGCGGCATCGCGCCCCCCGCGTAGGCCACGATCTTCGTCGATAGCGTCTCACCTTCCTGCAAAAGTCGCGTTTCCAGCGACGCTTTGCGGTTCGGTGCTCGCCAGTGATCGGTGCACTGCTGAAAGAACACGAACGGTCGCGACTCGCTGCTCAGCAGATCGGCTTGCACCAGCACCTGCGACGGCAGTACCTGCACCTTGACGCCGTCGACATCGTCGTCGACAAGGATGGTCCACGGCTTTTGATCGGGCCGCAGGATCACCCACTTGGGATCGAGTCCGGACAGCGCGGCGCGGCTGGTCACTTTCTTGGGCCGCAGATCGCGTCCACCGACTTCGGCTCCGACGGAATCCGATTCAAGTTCGAGCGATAGCAGTCGTAGCCAAGTGGGCGCGGTCGCTTTCGTCTCGACGAACAGCTCGCTGTGACCATCGGCTTGGCTGTGCAGCCGCACTTTCACTTGTAATCCTGCGATCTTGCTGCCCGGTTCGCTGACCCAGTCTTCACCGTCCCGCTTCCACGTCGTCAGCGGTAACACGCTCGTGGGCGGCGGTGAGGTTTTGCCATCGTTTTGGGAAGCCGCCGCCACCCGCAGGCGCACCTTGAGCAGGAGCGGCTCGCTCTGTCCCGAGCGCAGCTCGAGCGCTTCGTTGACGACGCTGGCCTCAGCGCGGGCGGTGGTATCCAGGAAACATGCCGACGCAATTCCGAGCAGAGCCCGAAGGCCCTTTACCACGGCTTGGCTCCGAAATCGGCTGTGACCCAGCATCCCCACCGTACAACTCGACCCGCTCGACCCGTTGCCGCCCCAAGGGCGCGCAAGGTGCGGAGTGGCATCGATTATATAAGGGAGCTTCGTTTATATAAGAACGATTCTGTCAGCGACGAGCCGGGAATCTACAAAGTCTGGTTCTTCAAGATGCCGCCGCCGCCTTGGCACAACCCGACCAGATCGAGCTGTCCATCGCTGATCACGTCCATCGCCGCCACTCGCCTTACGCCGCCCGTGCAAGAGGGAATCCCGGGGTGGTTGAACTTCTGTGCCGTAGCGCCCTTCAAGCCATCGGTGATGCGGTTTAAGAAAATGTTGATGGTGTTGCTCTGCGAGCAGGCGACCAGCAGATCGTCTATGCCATCACCGTTCATATCCGCGAACGACACCGATTCCGGGCTCTGGTCGGTCGCCAGCGTATAGACATCGAAGTTTAGCGACCCTTTGCTGCGGTTTACGAGCACTTGGATGTTGTTGTCCATCCGGTTCACGATGACCAGATCTTCGACGCCGTCACGATTGACGTCAGCGGTGCTGATCGTGGTGGGGTCTTTGCCGACAATGAACTCGACCGCTTTGGGCGCAAAAAGGCCGAGACCGAGTCCCAAAAAGACGTTGGTGTTCTGCCCCGCCGAGTTGAGGGAGGCGATGTCCTTGATGCCGTCTTGGTTGATGTCGCTGATCACGATGCTGACCGGACCGTTGCCGGCAGAGCTGAGCGGAACCGTCGGAAAATAGCCGCCGCCCGGTTTGCTGAGTATCACCGAGACGTTGTTCGACGCTTTGTTGGCGGTCACGATGTCTGGCTGGCTGTCGCCGTTGAGGTCTCCGACGGCGACTCCTTCGGGCTGGCTGCCGGTCGAGATCGGAGTCTGTCCGGTGAGCGCTCCCATGCCATCGTTTAGGAACACCTGAACCTGATTGCTTCCCGATAGAGCCACCACGATGTCGGTGATGCCATCGCCGTTCATGTCTTGGGTGGCCAAGCTGCTGGGCGCACTGCCTGCCGGGAGGGTGGCCGATTTGCTGTCAATCATGGGAATCGGCAGGGCGGGAATCGTCCAGATCAGCTTCAGGCTGTCTTGGCTGCGGAACGTCGCCGCCAGGCTGGCCACTGCCGTCGGAATTTTTGGCACCAAGTTACTGATCCGCAGATCGGACACGTCGTTCGCTCCGCCTGTGGGATTGACCGGCAACTGTCCCAGATCGATCTTGTTTGCGTAGTAACGGAACAGGTCCGTGCGGGTGTGCGAGCTTAGGTCTTTGTTCAGGATCTTGAGGTCTGTGGGACCGATGTTGATGCGGGCCGGTGTCAGCGCGTCGATTCGCGTCGCCGAGACAAACGTCGTGGTGGCGGCCTTGAACGTCTTTGGCGAGGCATTGGTCGAAAACTGCGCGGTCGCTCCGGGCTTAAAGCCCCAGCCGGTAAGCTGGATGGTCTCGTTGCCGTCGATGAGCCCAAGCTGCGGCGAGGCAGCGAGCAGCAGTGGACGCTGGCCGTTACAAACGGTGTCGATGATCGGAAGCACCGGCACCCGCAGGCTGCTGTCTAGGCCTTGCAGCTCATTTAGCTTGGCGCTGCCCGTGGCCAGCACACAAGAAGTCGCACCGGCCCCTTTGTAAGCGGCCACCTCGATCGTGACGTCACCGACAAACGCATCCGGTAAACGCAGAAGGAACGTGGTTCGTGATGGTGCGGGCAGCGTGACGTCAATCGGTGCCACCTCGCTGTGTGGTCCCAGCCCGGCGTGCAGCGGCAGCACATGCAGCGACGCGGTGTCCATCGGGAGATCCTCGACACTCACCAGGATCGTCGGCGGTCGAGAACAGGTGCACAGCGATAGAGCCAGCAGGCTCGCCGTGGAGGCCAGCCAAGATCCGGCCCGTTGGCTCGAACGACAAGTAGTTTTCATAAGCGCCCCCTTAAGGAACCAAGCAGTTAAAACTCGACGACGCGCACACCCAGATCAGCGCTCGGCTCGCGCTGGCGTAGACCGATCACGAGCCCGGTGGTGATGGCTCCAGCAGCGACGGCACCGCCGATTACGCCCCAGAACCAGGCCTTCTTGTAGACCGGCTTTTCTTTTTGTTTGGCGGCCACGAGCAGCGCTTCGTCGGCTTTTTGACGCTCGGCTTCGTGCGCTTTGGACATTGCTTCGGCCTCTTCGGTGCGCCTTTGGGCCAGTCGCTCAGCGGCTTCTCGCTCTGCTGTCGCTCGTACGGCATCCAAACGGGCTCGCATTGCCGCCGCGTGCGCTTCTGCCTCGGGCGAAAGAGACGACTTGGGGTCGTCCTTTAGGAATCGTTCGTACAGCGAAAGCGCCTCGGCCCAGTGCCCCGACTTGCGGTGGGCCTGCGCGATATTGAACAGCAGCGTCGGGAGCTGTCTCTTCTGATAGGCCTCCTGAAATTCCACGATCGCTTGTTCGTAGTTTCCGACCTGAAAGTGCCGTGTCGCGCTGTCGAGAATCTCCCGCAGTCCTCGGGAGTCTTTGCCCTTCGCCGCCGCTGGTGACGTTGAACTGGTAGCCGCTGCTGGGACGTTCCCGTCGGTAATCTGAGGCTCAGCCTCAGCCGTCACGGCCCACAAAAGAACTACGCTAGCGAACAACCGGGATGTCATCGACGGAGTCTTGCGGTGATTTGCCCGCCGGCTTGGCAATGGGTCGGAAGACGGGCTTGGCACCGGGCCTCGCGACCGGCTTGGCGCTGGGGTTGGCGACGGCACTACTGCGTGCCGGATCAGTCGGTTTGGTGACTGGAGCATTCTGTTTGTCTGCAAGTGGTGCGACCGATGAGGGCATGGCGACGAGGTTCACCGTGCGGTCATGGTTTTCGCGCTGCTCGATGACCACGGTCTGTTCGGCATAACCAGCCAGCCGGAGCAGCACTTTGAGTGGCTCGGCGGTGCGTTCGCGGTCGACATTCCACGGTGTGGTGCCGAGCAATGCCTGGTCGGACACTTGCAGGATCTGCGCCCCCGGTGGTTCGCTGCGCAGCGACAGATGGACCATGGCCGGCAGGGCTTGTGGCAGCTTGGCGGCTCCCACAGGATCGAGCTGGGTCGCCGCATGGGCCAATGGCTGGGCTGGCTGCGAATTCTTCGTCGAGCGCAGCGACAGTGCACCGATCGCCAGACCGACCATGAGCAGCAAGGCACCAGCCCCAATCAACGGCAACATCGACCGCTTTGGCGGTGCGTGCGGCGGTGGCTGTACGATCACCACCTGCGCTCCGGTTCCCGTCGAGCCTAGCCCAAGCTGCTCAAGCTCGCTGAGGATCTGCTTCATCGACGGGCGATCCTCGGGTTTCTTGGCCAGCATCTTGTGGCACAGCGTCTCGATTTCAGTCGAAACATGTGGGGCCACTTCGTGCAGTGGTTTCGGCTGCTCGATGATGTGCTGGGCAATCAGGTCGCCCGCGCCAGTGCCGCTGAATGGCGGACTGCCCGACAGCATCTGGTAGAGCATGATTCCGAGCGAATAGACGTCGGTGCGGTCAGTGACGCTGATCCCGCCGCGACACTGCTCGGGCGACATGTAAATCGGCGTGCCAACGATCGCTCCCGTCGAGGTCTTCATCAGCTCCCCGGCGTCCGGGTCGACCACCTTGGCGATGCCAAAGTCGAGCACCTTGGTCCGTTCCCCCGTCTGAGCCTCCGAATCCGGTACCAGGTAGACGTTGTCCGGTTTCAAGTCGCGGTGGATCACACCCTTCTCGTGGGCGGCGTGGAGTGCGGCGGCGAGCTGAC
>CALLYL010000460.1 GCA_937859535.1 uncultured Myxococcales bacterium | reverse complement strand
GACTGCTGGCCACGCTGCTGGTCTGTCTGTCTGGTGGAGGGCCCGAGGATCTACGGCAGCGGCTCAAGGAACTACCGATGGATGTGCTCAAGCGCGCCTGCACCCATGGCAGCCACTTGGCGAGCCGTGTCTGTTCCGCGCTGGGCGCAACCACTGCCCTGCCCCACACCCCGCCACCACCTCCAGTGCCAAAAGTCTCGGCTACACATAAGAGGAATCGTTAATGCCTCATATTAGGATCATCGGTCTCGGTGGATCGCTCAAGCCCGGCTCTGCCAGTGTGCAAGCCCTTGGCGAAGCGTTACGCGGGGCCGAAGAAGCGGGCGCATCCGTCGAGCTACTCGAGTTGCACGCGCTCGATCTGCCGATGTTTGTTCCTGACAGCGAACCCACTCCACAGGTCCGCCGATTCGTAGAAGAGGTGGCGTCCGCAGCAGGCCTGATCTGGTCGAGCCCGGTCTATCACGGCAGCATGAGCGGAGCGTTCAAGAACGCCATCGACTGGCTGGAGCTATTGTCCAAACACGAGCCTCCCTATCTAACCGACAAAGTGGTTGGGCTGATTGCGACCGCAGGCGGAGTCCAAGGACTGCAAGCCATCAACGCGATGGAGTTCGCGGTCCGCTCGCTGCGTGGCTTCACCTACCCGATGACCGCGCCGCTCGATCGGGCATGGCAACTCTTCGACAAGAGCGGCAAATTTTCCGACGAAGCAACGCTGACCAAGCTGCGCACACTGGGCAAAGGTGTCGCCGACGCGGCCAAGCGACTTTCGCGCTAGCTCCTATCGGAGTGAGGGCTACGTCACTGGAGGCTGAGGGGCGGGTTGATCCGGCGGCTCGACGGGGGGAGCTACGGTCGGGGTGGTCGGCGGAGCGATCGTGGGCGCTGGCGTGGGTTCAGGTCGAACGCGCTTCGAGCCACCACAGCTTGGCGCGACATCAGCGCTGAGCACTCCACTCACTCCAGCGGCTAACAGCAGCATGGAAAGAACTTGGCCTCGGGTCGTCATCGGAGACTCCTGTCTAGGGTGCAGCATTCGCTCAGGGTGGCTCAGTTCAAGCTGCGCGCACTCGGGCTACGTTCGCAGAATAGTCGATTCTGGGCCGCCTCACCATCGTCATCCGCAGGGAGTAGGTGCGCGGTGTCGGCGTCGTGGTAATCTCCGCTTCAGTAACCGTCGAGGGTTTCCATGGTGACCGTCCTGCAAGAGCCGATGCGGCTTTACGACTTTGCCTGGCCAGAGCGATTCTCGTCGCGGGCCTGCCGACATGGCGTGCTCTGCTACTTCGATAGTGGTGAGATCAGCACCACCAGCGAGGATCCACCACTGGTTCTGTTGCATGCGCTCGGCGTCAACTTCACAGAGTGGCGGCACGTCGCTCAAGTCTTGGCACCACAGCAGCGCCTGATTGGCATCGATCTGCCGGGCTGCGGGCACTCTGCCAAGCCGCGCCATCGGTGGCAGTTGTCCGATATGACCGAAGCGGTGATCGGGCTGCTCGATGAGCTAGGACTTACGCGAGCGATGATTGCCGGGCATTCATTTGGAGGACGGATCGCGGCCGAGCTGGCGCTGCGCTCTCCCGAGCGTGTGGCGGGGCTACTGCTGCTAAACTCGGCCGGATTCATCCGCTATCCAAAACTGCTGGCCAGCGTCGGTAAGAGACTGTTAAAACCACAGCTTGTGGCACCGATTATGGTCGCAATGTCAAAGCCGATTTTGGGCACCATCGTCGCCCATCCCACCAGCCCATCGGGAGAATTCGTATCGTCGGTGACAGACCGCTTCCGTCCCGAGTTTGCTTGGGATTTCGCCTATCACGCCTGCCCACTGCTGCCGGCGCTACTGTCCGATGTCCTCGACGAAATTCCTCGGCTACGTCTGCCAATCGAGGTGGTGTGGGGGCGCAGTGACCGGTTGCTTCGCTACCGCAGCGTGGAGTCCCATCTATCTAGGCTACCGCAGGTGCGCATCGATGTGATCGACGACTGTGGCCATATGCCAAACTTTGAGCAGCCAACTCGGGTCGCACAAGCCGCCCGACGCCTGGCACAGCGAGTGAGACTGGCATGACAGCAGCGCACAGAATCAATGAACCAGCGGCTGCGCCAAGGCCCGCACGACGGCTCCGCTTTGGCGATGAGCTGATATTTGATGCCGAATTCACTCGCCAGTTCATTGCCTGGGTCGAGCCAGTGGCACGCCGCTACTTCCGCGCTGAGGTACGAGGTGCCGAGTTGTTCCCGCGCAGCCAGACACTTCTGGTCAGTCACCACGACGGCGGAATGATGCCTCTGGACTCTCTGTTCGTGGGTACTGCATGGCACGAACGGTTTTCGTTCCAGCGCCCCCTGCATGTCCTGGTTCATGACATGGTGCTGCGCTTCGCACGCCCCCTGCGTCGCGTGGGTGCGGTCCTTGCGGATCGCGACAATCTGGATCGATTGATCGAAAGCGGACGCTCTGCGCTGATCTATCCCGGTGCCGCGCATGAAACGTTTCGACCGTTTTGGGAACGCAAAACCATCAGCCTGGGCAATCGCACCGGATTTATCCGTCAAGCACTCAAGCGGCGCATTCTCATCACCCCAGTCGTTTCGGCGGGAGTACATGAGACGTTTATAGTGTTGTCTCGGGGATCCTGGCTCGCCGACAAGCTCCGCTTCCGAGAGCTATTCCGCGCCAACGTCTTTCCCGTGGTGGCGGGACTCCCATTTGGAATCTGGTTGGGTGCGTTCCTTCCCCAGCTTCCGCTGCCTGCAAAAATCACCATTCAAGTCCTACCACCTGTCGATGTGGCTGCCCTGGCAGAGCAATTCCTGGGACGCCCCCTAAAACCCACTGATTCCGATGAGCAAGATGTCATCTGGTCTTGCTTTTACAACCTTCGCGACAGCATGCAACAAGCGCTCGATCAGCTCTACGCAGCGCGCCGGTTCCCGATTCTAGGCTAAACGTCCTACGTCTCCGCAACAATCGCACTCCCTCCCACAACGTTGGTTGCTGGTGGCCGACGGATACAACCAATGCAAGATGCTTCTCTGGTGACCTCCGAAAGGAGTATCTTGTGTTATGGCCAAACCAGGCAGTGCACCGCCGCAAGGTGGTGGTACAGAAAAGCCCTCCGCGATGACCAAAATGGTCATCGTTGGAACACCACCCGACGAAAACAACACGGTGACACTCGCTCGGCGAGATCAGGCCCCCCGAGAAGGACTCGAAGAAGTTCGCAGCGATACGCTTCCACGAGTCGGTCGTTATGTACTGCTGCGCAAGCTCGGAGAAGGCGGAATGGGAGTGGTCTACTCTGCCTACGATCAAGAACTGGATCGCAAAGTCGCGCTTAAGATCATTCATCCTGAGCGACAACAAGATCCAGAGTTGCGGACTCGGATTCTGCGAGAGGCACAAGCGCTCGCCAGAGTCTCTGCTCCCAACGTCATTCATGTCTACCAAGTTGGTGAAGTAGACGGTCAGCTCTTCATTGCCATGGAGTTTGTCAATGGCACGACTCTATCGAAATGGCAGAGCGATCCCACGCACACCTGGCAGGACGTGTTGCGGATGTACATCAATGCGGGAAACGGACTCCAAGCCGCCCACGAAGCAGGTCTGGTCCATCGCGACTTCAAGCCGGATAACGTCCTCATTGGTGAGGATGGGCGACCTCGGGTAGCGGACTTTGGTCTGGCTCGGATTGAGACCAAGCAGGGCTCCGGCAACTTCATGCAGAGCCTGAAGCTTGCGGCGATTTCGGTACCTGGAAAGTCCAACCCACTGATGACACCGTTGACTCAGGTGGGAGTGGTAATGGGAACGCCCCTGTACATGTCCACC
>CALLYL010000459.1 GCA_937859535.1 uncultured Myxococcales bacterium | reverse complement strand
TGCTGCCTCATCTCCTTCAGATTCTTGGTTGGGTCGTTTTGTTAGGGGCTCTTAGCCCAGGCGAGCCGTCAAGTCGTTCGGTGCGAGCCACAACCGGCGAGTGGCCAAAAACAGCAGCAGCCCGAGTCCGGCACCGACCAGCGCCAGCACGAAAAAGACCGGCCGGGCACCGTAGGCATCGACGAGCAATCCCACTCCTATCGTCGAGGAGCTGTACGCAATCGCCAAGATCGCTTGGTCAAACGCAAACAGTCGACCGCGCAGCGCATCGGGCACCGCTTTTTGCATCGCAAACGTCGTCGCCTGCCACATCGCGCCGCCGCCCATGTGTCCGATCACCACCGGGATCAGACCGAGTTCAAGGGTGCTGCTCTTCGACAGAGCTGCATAACCGAGCGAATAGATCATCAAGCAAGGCGCAATCATCGTGGTGCGAAGCGAGGGACGCGACACCAGAGCAAACAGCACAAACGGCCCAATGAGCGCCCCAAACCCTCGCGCCACAAACAGCATCGAAATGCCCTCGGATCCACGCAGGAACACCTTTTCCGCAAACACCGACAGAAGCGAGGTCATCCCGAGCACCAGTCCGAGCAGACCCTTGCCGCACAACAGCGCGACCACCTGCGGACTGCGCCGCGAAAACTGCCCCGCCTCACTCAGTGACTCACGCAGCGTCACCGTCGATTCGTGATGCGGCTGATGCTCGGAAAACGGCGTCTTGATGCGCAGCAGGAGCAAGGCCGACAACAGAAAGCTGAGCGCGTTCAACGCAAACGCGGCGTTGCGCCCAAAATGCGTCGCCACCAGGCCTCCCAGCGCCGAACCGACCATCAACATCGTCCCCCACGCCGAACCAAGCAACGCGTTGGCCCGCCCGAGATCCTCTGGAGCCACCAAGTTCGGCGCCGCCGCCTCCGCCGCCGGATCAAAGAAACCAGAGCCCGCCGACAGTCCAGCCACCGCCACAAACGCCAGCGGTAACAGCGACGGCGATACCACCAATAGCGGCAACAGCGCGAGACCGGCCCGCAACAGATCGACCAGCACCATCAAACGACGACGATCGGTACGATCGATCAAGTTGCCTGCCCACGGAGTCACCAGCAGCGCTGGCAGACCCAAACAGACGTTGACGAGCGAAGTCAGCGTCGCGCTCCCGGTCTGCGACAGCACCAGATCGTACAGCGCCACCATCATGAACCAGTCGCCCGCCAAGCTGATCAGCGTCGCGATGTAGACCCGGCGGAAGTCCGCATTGCGCAGCAACAGCCCCAGGTAGCTGCCACCAACCGGAGGTCGAGGCCGTCCAGATCCACCCACAACCAGCCCACTCGCTGGCTGTTCCCCATTTTGTAAATCCGTGCTGTCCATGCATCGATCCCGGCGGCTCGGCCCCGGTGATTGTTACGCAGAGCGACGATGTTCGCCCGCTTCGCAAACCGTGCTGCGGAAAAGCCAATGGCGTTTCGCGATCTTTCGGCCTGCGCTGATGGTTGAAAAGTATGCGTTCTTGACGGTACCCTAAAACCATGCGCAGAAGGCATAGCGTCTACCGGCTCGCTACCGTGAGTGCTCTTGGCCTGCTCTTGTCGTCCTCTGTCATTCGGCTTCCTACCGAGTCAGCGACGGCACGAGCGGCACCGACAGTCATCACGGCGACCCCACTCCAGCGGCCTAGCGTCCCGCTCCCGCCAAGGCTGCCCTTTATCGAACATCAACCGTCGGTGCGCCATGTGGTGATCATCAGCGAAGACGGCATGCGCCCGGACCTGATCTACGGTCAGCAAAACATGGTCTGGCACGAGCAGCTCTATCGCAACGGCTCGTTTTCGTGGAAGGCCCGCACCATCCGCACCGCCTCGACCCTGCCATCGCATGCCTCGATGCTGTCGGGCGTTGACGTCGATCAGCACGGACTGACCTGGAACACGTGGCTAAAGACCCGTGGCTTTATCCGTGTCCCGACAATCTTCCAGGCCGCCGAGGAAAATGGGATGAAGACCGCAGCGTTCGTCGGCAAGCCCAAGCTACGTCACATCATGCCCGAGGGCACCGTCGGAACCTTTGCCCGTCCTGGCTACTATTGTAAGAAGGTCAGTGACGAAGCGGCCCGTTACATCGAGCGCGAACGGCCCGAGCTACTGTTTGTCCACTTCTCCGATCCGGACGAAGCCGGTCATTCCGACGGCTGGATGACCGCGAGCTATCGCAAAGCGGCGCTCGCATCCGACGCCTGCCTTGGCACCATCTATCGCGCCCTACAGCAGGCCAACATGATCGATGAGACGCTGGTCATTGTCTCCGCCGATCACGGTGGTCATGCCCGAGGCCACTCCGGCGCGCTGCCGAGTGATCGAGAAATCCCGTGGATCGCCTCTGGTCCTGGGGTGCGGCGCGGCTATCACATTCGCTCCGCCGTCTCGACCATGGACACCGCAGCCACGGCCCTGGCGGCCCTGGGCCTATCCCCGCTGACCCGCATCGCCGGTCGCCCGGTCTCCGAAATCTTCCAGTAGTCGGCTCTCGCTTGTAACGCAGCGCGTTGTGAAAGCGGTCGCTCGTTTCTGCGCCACTGTGTGCAACCATTTTCCGTCGCTGACCAGCTTTGCGGCTGGCCCCGTGCTTGCACCTCCTAAGGCTCAAAGTAGCCCAGCGGATCGCGCACGATGCGGTCCCACCGAGCATCCCCTCGGCGAGGGCAGCGGAACACGGAGCCCCACATGCAACCAGAGCCGCACGGACTGACAGCGCAAACCGGAATACGCAGTAGCCGCGTAAATTCTTTCGCAGTGCGTAGTGATGTACGCGCTTTGTCGATTGGTTACCGCTCCGGCACACTGCAAAAATATTCAGGTATCTTCATCAGTGCGGTGGCCTGGGTGGTGTTTTTGATCGGGCTTGCCTACTTCCTGCTTGCCGCAATGCAGCAACAGGCCGAAGAACTCAGTGCGGGCCTCGACTCGACGGAGCGAGGCATTAGTTACTGCCTTTCGGCGATCATCCTGCTCGCGGTGGCCGTGCCGCAGTGGGTCATGGGTGAGCGGCGATTGAGCCGCCTACTTACGATCTAGTCGTTCGTCCGCTTAGGTGCGCTTGCGGGCTTCTTCCAGCGTACCGACCATGTAGAACGCACTCTCCGGCCAGGCATCGCACTCGCCCTCGAGGATCGCCGCACAACCAGCCAGCGTATCGGCCAGCTTGACCGTGCGCCCAGTTCGACCGGTGAACGCTTCCGTCACCAAGAACGGCTGGGTCAAAAAGCGCTGCAATCTACGCGCTCTGGCGACGGTCCGGCGATCATCTTGCGACAGCTCTTCAAGTCCCAGCATAGCGATGATGTCTTGCAGCTCGCGATACTGGGCAAGTGTCTTGCGCACCCGCTCCGCCACTCGAAAGTGATGCTCTCCGACGAGTCGAGGATCGAGCAGGTTCGACGATGACGACAGCGGATCGATCGCCGGGTAGATGCCCTCTGACGCGAGCTTGCGCGACAGCACCAGGCTGGCATCCAGGTGAGAAAATAGCTGCGCCACGGCCGGATCGGTCAAGTCGTCGGCGGGAACATAGACCGCTTGAATGGAAGTCACCGCTGCGCCTTCGACGGATGCAATCCGCTCCTCGAACTCGGCCACCTCGGTCGCCATCGTCGGCTGATAGCCCACCCGGGACGGCAGTCGCCCGAGCAGACCTGACACTTCACCGCCCGCCTGG
>CALLYL010000458.1 GCA_937859535.1 uncultured Myxococcales bacterium | reverse complement strand
CAGCTCGCTGATGAAGAAGGGAAGCGGCTCGCGCAGATGGTGCTAGAGGTCGTACCCCGCGAAGAGCGCGAAGAGCGATTTGCCTTCGGAGACTCGCTGCCTTCGGGACTTCGGCTGCTGGCCTCACCGACGGAAGGCGAGCCATCACCCGCGTAAGTCGCAAGCTCTGGTGTTGAATGCCGAGCGAAAGCTCGTTAGCCTCACCGACCATGAGCTTGTTTGAAAAGGGGCTGACCTATGGACGGTTGGCCTTTGAGGAAGCCAGTCACCGCGCCCGCACCATTGAAGAAGACCTCAAGGCCCGGCGCGAGGTCGACATCGCCGGTATGGTCAACGGGCTCCGTGCCCGGCTCGGTGAGCAGCTAGAGCTGGAAGAGCTACCCATCGACGGCGATCTCCGCAATCACTCGCTGCCGCTCGGCGTTTCGTCGGTTAGCACCTGGGCCTATCGCAGCAAGAAGGTCCGCAAGATCGTGCTCAGCCAGGTGGTCGTTGGTCCTTCGCTGCTCCCCGCCGTGGAAGGTCTGGCGCTGACGATTTTCCCCGAATACGAATGGGATGTGCCGAGCTTCCTGTGCGACCTGATGGCGCTGCCGTGGTGGGTGTCGGTCAACGCCGAGATCTACGGGCGCGAGTGGCAGACCCAGAACGTGCTGACCCCGCTGCGCTCCGCTTTCTTGCGGCTGGGCAGCGAATCGGGGCCGCTGTGGTGTGCCAAGCAAGCCTCGGGCGATGGTCTCCACGCCAAGCTGCGTCCCCGCCAGGTCGAAGAAGGCTTTGCCGCGCTCACCCAAGCGCTGTCGCAGTATTTGCAAGTGTTCAACGATCCACCACCGGGCCGCTCGAAGAGCGATCAAGAGGCTCTGTTTGCCGCGTTCCACCAAAATGGTCCGCGTCTTCGCATGCGCCGACCGTTCGGGGATGCCTGGGCCGAGCGCTACAGCCGCTTGCTATTTGAGTAGCTCCGCCCGTCCGCCCACAAGGCGCTTCTTGACAGCGGATCTTGTGAAAGATAGCTTTCAAAAACCAAGCGAATTTTCGAAGCCCGCCTTTGCCACTTCTTCCTCTTCTGTATAGACACGATGTACCGCAGGTCGCCTTATTCGGGCACCGACAGCGGTTCTCTGTCTACCCGCTCGCGACGCAACCAGGCGCCGTCGCAGGCTGGTGTAAAGGGCTCGGTGGGTTGCCGCCTTTTAACCTGGAGTCTAGGCCGTGCCGAAGGTCGGTAGCGGTCCGCAGTCGACTCCCCCAATCCATGGGTGTCCCGTGCGCTCGGCGCATGCGAACCGTCCACCTGACGAGGGTGCTACGGCTCGCTTCTCCGTCGAGCCTGACTGGCTCGCGGAGCCACGTTGAGCATCACGGCGACACGTTCAAGAGGTTTCTATGCAAGATACTGGTTCGCCGAGCGACAGCAAGACGCTGCTCGCTGGCGCAGCAGAGGCCCAAGCCTCCGCCCCCGTTTCATCGTCCATCACTGCTTCGGCCCTGACCGATAGCGCTGCGTCCGAAGCTGTCCCTGTGCAGGCTGCCATTGTGCATGCCCAGCCGCCCACAGGTGCCGCGCTCACCTCTGCCGCTCCTCCTGCCATCGCCAAAAGCGAGCTGACTGAAGCCGACTACGGTCCCTGTCCGCGCACCTTCGAAGAGATGGGCCTGTCCGAGGACGTGGCCAGCTCCCTGCGCGACATGGGCTTTTCCGAGCCGATGCCGGTCCAGCAGCGGGTGTACCGACCCGCGATTGCCGGGCGCGACCTGATTGTTCAGTCCCGTACTGGTTCGGGAAAGACGGCGGCCTTTGGCATTCCGTTTGTGCAGTCGATTCTCGATCCGAAGGCGGATGTCCGAAACGGCTTCCCGCAGGTGCTGGCGCTCGGACCGACCCGCGAGCTGGCGCTGCAAGTCTCGAACGAGATTGGTCGCATCGCCGCCAAACGGCAGTTGTCGATCACCGCCATTTACGGTGGTGCGCCGATGGGTCGTCAGGTCGACGCGCTCAAGGCCGGTGCCCACCTGGTGTCCGGTACGCCGGGCCGCGTGCTCGATCACATCCGACGCGGCACCCTGAACCTGTCGAAGGTCAAGGCGCTGGTGCTCGATGAAGCCGACGAGATGCTGTCGATGGGCTTCCTCGAAGACATCACCGAGATCCTGAAGCGCTGCCCGCCCGAGCGACAGACGCTGCTGTTTTCGGCGACGATTCCCGATGAAGTGCTGCGCCTGCAGCACCGCTACCTGCGCTCGCCGCTCAACATCCATCTATCGGGCGAGGGCATCTCGGCTGCCGAGATCGTCCATGCCTACTACATGGTCACCGGCATGGGCCGGATGCGCGACCTGCTGCGCGTCATCGAGATCGAGCGTCCCGAGAGCGCGATCATCTTTTGCAACACCCGCGAAGAGACGTCCGCCGTTGCCGAGTTCCTGCGCAACAACGGCCATGACGCCGAGCCCATCTCGTCGGATCTGAACCAGACCGAGCGCGAGCGGGTGATGAAGCGGATGAAGGCCAAGGATCTCAAGTTCCTGTGCGCCACCGATGTCGCAGCTCGCGGAATCGACATCTCCGACCTGCCGTTTGTCATCAACTACACCTTCCCCGAGTCCGCCGAGGTCTACGTCCACCGCACGGGTCGCACCGGACGGGCGGGCAAGCGCGGCATCGCGGTGTCGCTCATCAGCCCGCGAGAGCTGGGGAACTTCTACTACCTCAAGCTGACCTACAAGATTCGCCCCGAGGAGCGCGCTCTGCCGACCGAGGCCGAGGTGCAGACGCTGCGCGAGGGTCAGTTCATGGACCGGCTGCACAAGGATCTCGGCAGCAAGAATCCGGGGCCCGAGTACCGCTCGCTGCTCCGGCGGCTGCTGGCGAGTGAATCGGGGGAATCGGTGCTGGCGATGCTGCTGGAGCAGCACCTAAACCACCGTCCCTCGCGTCCCACTCATCCGCCACAGGGCGGTGGGGAGGGACCGTCTCGCCCGACCGAACGGCGGCCCCCGCGTGAGGACGATCGCCGCCCGCGTGAAGACGATCGCCGTCCGCGTGATGACGCCGGTCGTCCGGCCCGGCCCGCGCCCGTGCGCAGTCCAGAAGTTGCTGCGCCGAGAGCCGAAGCACCCGCGCCGCGCCCAGAGGTTCCAGCCCCCCGAGCCGAAGCACCCGCGCCCCGAGCCGAAGCACCCGCACCGAGAGCCGAAGCACCCGTACTGCGTCCCGAAGCTCCTGCCCCACGAACGGAAGCGCCAGCCCCGCGCTCGGAAGGTGCTATTCTCCGCCCCGAAGGACCGGGTCGCGGGGGCGACAGCCGTAATGTTGGTGAGGATCGTCGTCCTCGCGATGATCGGCGACCAGCTCGTGACGAGGACCGGCGGGGTCGTGATGACCGGCGTCCGGGTCGCGATGACCGTCGTCGCGATGGGGATCGGGACCGAGGCCGTGGACCTCGTCGTGATGAGCCGGGCGAGCGCAGCGCTGAGCCCGCTCAGGTGCAAGCCCCAATCGGGACGCCGGCGGGCACGCCGACCGACATCATCCATACCGATGACGGCCGCGAGTTCTGGGAAGCCTGGGCCGATGCCCGCGCCAAGACCTCCAAGCCGAGCGATGCGCCCTCGACGGAACCCGCCGCCCGTGGTGGCGAGGTGCCCGCTACCGATGACGGTGGCGATCGTCGCCCGCGCCGCCCGCTGCGGGACAGTCGACCGCCAAGCCCCGGTGAGGTTCGCCTGTACCTCAACGTCGGTCGTCGCGACAACCTCGATGATACCGGCCTGCGGCAGTTTGTAGCCGCCCAAGGCGTGTCAGAGATCCCGATGGAGCTGCACAGCTCGCACGCCTACCTGTTCGTCCCCGAGGAACAAGTAGAGCCCACCATCGTCGCCCTGTCCGGCAAGCCGCTCGGCACCCGCGCCGTCGTCTGCGAACGCGCCCGCAAATAACTACGGTTCCGTCGTTTCCCTGGCGTTTGTCTCGTGGTGCTCCCTCCGTTCGGGGGGCACCTCCTTGACAAGGCGCAAGGTGATTCACTATGCGTGTGCTTGTGCGGTGCTGAAAGCGGTGACGCTTAGCAGCCGACCACCGAGTTATGCACATCACTGCGAATACGACGGGCATGCTGGCCGGGCTGACGGTCGCCACCGACAAGGACGCGTGCGACCACTGTGTGGTGGTGATCAAGGGCACCTTCCAAACCAGTGCAGGCGGCGCGATGACGCTTGTCGAAGCACAGCAGCCACTGGTGACCGCTGACGAGCACTACGGCGATCCCGCCTTTACCTGCGTGCGCTACGAAAGTGATTTCGCGCTAGAGAAGCCGCAAACCGATGTGATCGTGGTCGGCAAGGCGGTCGCGCCACCAGGGCGGTGTGTCACGAAGCTGGCTGTACGGTTGGAGGTGCAGGGGCGACGCAAAGAGCTGACGGTCTATGGTGATCGGTGCTGGACCACGACGCTGGGTATGGTGGGGATCAGCGACCCGGTCCCTTTTGCGGAAATCCCCATCACCTTCGACCGCGCCTGGGGTGGGTTCGACGACAGCCGAGGGCCCGACCAAGTGGTGGTCGAGCCGCGCAATCCGGTCGGCGTCGGCTTCCATCCGCATCGTAGCCGCGCCCGCATGGCCGGTCTGCCCGTCCCCAACATTGAGCAGCTCGGGCGTGCCATTGCGTCCCCGCGTGATCACCACGAGCCGGTGGGTTTTGGCTGTGTGGGTCGAGCCTGGCAGCCGCGTGTGACGTTGGCGGGTACCTACGACAAGCGCTGGCGCGACGAGCGAGCGCCGTACCTGCCCGCAGACTTCGATACGCACTACTTTCAGTGCGCGCCGCTGGACCAGCAATTTCCCCACTTCCAAGGCGGTGAGCGGATCTGCTGCATACACATGGCCGAGCAAGAGCTGGTCGAGTACGTCCTTCCTTCGTGGACCGTACCTGTGCGGTTTCGTTTCTGTGATGCCGAAGCGGAGCGTACTGCCGTGCTCGACACTGTCATCCTGGAACCACACCTGTTCCGGGCCACGCTGGTCTGGCGCGCCAGCGTCCCGTTGCGTAAGAAACTGACAGCGCTGCGGGACGTGTTGGTGGGCGATCTGCCCCTCTGTGAGGGCCGTCGACCCGTCGGTTACCGCAACGGAAAGCCCCGCTTTGCAGGGCTGGCCGATGCCATCCGGTGGCTCCGCCAGCGCCGCGAAGGACGATCATGACGTCTGCACCAGTCTACGTGAGTGCCGCAGGGCTGGCCTGTCCGGTTGGCATGACTTGGGCTTGCGCCTGCGCGGCCATGCGTGCCGGGATCACGCGCAAGAGCAGTTCTGCATACCGTGACAACCAAGGTCGAGAGATCGTCGCGTCCTCTCTACGCGACTTGCTGTCCGAGGATTCCTCGTATGAGGAGCGGTGGCTGTTTCTGCTCACCCACGCGCTGCGAGACGTCACACGACACCGGGGTGGACCAGTGGTGCTCCAGCGGATGCCGTTGTTTCTGACACTTCCACCGGCACGCGGTGGCCAAGCTTACTCTGCTGCGTTTGCTTGTGAAGCGTTGTCCCGAACGCTCGGCCTACAGCTTTCGCCGGACAACCTCCACCTCCTGACAGGAGGTGCCTGCGGTGGTTACCTGGCGCTCGATCTGGGCCGTGCGAGCGTCCGTGCTGGCGTGCCGTGTGTCGTAGCGGCAGCCGACTCCTTGCTCTCTGCGTGGAGGCTGCTCCCACTGGCGGAGCAGGACCGCTTGATCGTGGAAGGCAACTCCGACGGACTGATTCCGGGCGAGGCCGCTGCCGCGCTGATGCTCAGCCAAGACAGCCGCGACGCGCTCGCTCAACTCTGTGGGGTCGGGTTTGCAACGGAGCCGTCGCTTCTTGGCAACGAGATCCCGTTGCGTGCGGATGGACTGATTGCCGCAGTCCGTGCGGCGCTGTCGGAGGCCAGCTTGCAGCTGCACGACCTCGACTTCCGGCTGTCCGATGCCGCAGGCGAGAGCTTCCACTTCAAAGAGCAAGCGCTGCTCGTGTCTCGGCTGCTTCTTGAACGGAAGCCCGACTTCCCGCTCTGGCTCCCCGCAGAGTCGTTGGGTGATACCGGAGCCGCCGCAGGGCTATGCAGCCTGCTGTGGGCCATGGCTGCCTGGCAACGACAGTATGCACCCGGTCCGCGAGCGTTGGCCTGTGCTGGTAACGAACAAGGTGCTCGCGCCGCCGTCGTATTCACCAGCGTTCAGTAGAGGAGCGCATCCACATGGGCAAAAACGTGTTCGCTAACAACATGGAGATCGCCCACAAGGCGGGCGATGGCAAAGTGCTGGCCGCGTTTCCCGATGTGTGTCTGAGCCCACCGCCGCCGCCCGCCGGGCCCGTGCCAGTGCCGTATCCCAACACGTCGTTTGCCAAGGATCTACAGGACGGAAGCACGACCGTGAAGATTGGCGTCAAGCCGCTCGCTCTCAAGGGACAGAGCTTTTATCAGTCCTCTCCCTTGGGAAATGAAGCGGCGACCCGCAACTTTGGTGGCGCAGTGATCACCCATACCATCTCGGGCAAGACCTACTTTGCGGCCCACTCGATGGACGTGATGGTCGAGGGCAAGAATGTCTGCCGGCATCTCGACCTCACCACCAGCAATCACGCCAGCTATCCGGGCAGCACGCCACCTTTCCCCAATGCTGAAATGCAGGCTGCTGCCACCCAAGCCATCGCAGACAAGAAGTGCGCCTGCTGCAACGGCCCTCAGCATTCCGATGGCGCAGATATGCATCGTGATGAGTGGTATGAGGACAATATCCAAGAGGAGTCTGCGCGCAGAAGCCAAGGCATTCAGAAGGGCATCGACGCGAACAAGCAGGCGCTGGCGAACGCGCTGAAGGGTGGGGACGCTGATGCAATCACTGCCGCCGGATTCAAGCTTGCTAAAAAAGAAGCCGAACTCGCTGAACAGAACGCCTGGCGTGACAAAAAGCTGAGAGAGTACAAAGAGTTAAGCCGCAAAGCAGTAGCTGCCAAAAGCTGTGGTTGCCCTCCGGTTGCCCCTAGTCCTCCTTGCGATGTCTACCATAAACAACCGTCCAAGGGTGACGAGCGTCAGAAGCAGCATAAAAGCATCGATAGCAAATGGCGAAACTACAGGAAAGCGCAGCAACAAAAAGCCAGTGCAGACCGTATTCCGCCTCTGAGAGAGATGGAAGAGGATGATCAAGTGAACCACCTCACCCCCAAAAGTGCCGGTGGATGCCCTACGGGTCAGGGGAACTTGACCCTCGACAAGAAATTGTGTCCAGCCTGTAAGAAACTGGAAGCCGAATTTACTGACTTCCAGAAGTTGGGATAAGTCCGATGGATGATGAACGTTCGTTTGACTGGTACGGCGCAGGCTACGACGCATTCCCTGCCGAGGACTTACAACAGGCTGCACGCCACCCTGCTCCCCGTGACGAATGGGGCCTACTAAGGGCCACCATCACGCAAGCACGCCACGGAGCATTTGGGCTGGTGAGCCAGGTAGTGAGGGAACTCATCGGGCAAACTCGCGATACTGAACTTCACGGCGTCGCTTGTAGCGTGGTGGCAGACGCCGGAACCGCAGCCGATCTTGAAGCCCTGGTTCTTACTCTTCAGAAGAGTACCTCATTCGATCGCGGTCTAGATATCGTCACCGCGTTGGCTGCGAGAGGGCGACTGGCGGATGTTCCGGTGTTGTTCCGGTTCTATGAGATGAACCGGAGACACACCGACTCCGACAGCATTCCTATGATGCTGGACTGGCTTCTTACCAAGCCTGCCGAGGAGTCCTTATCCGCGCCTCCAGAGGAGCAATGGGAAGAGTATCGGACGGCGGTTGCGGAGCGCTACTTCCGTCTATGGAACGAACTCGGAACCAATCTGATCCATGTCTACCGTGGCCGCGCATTTGCGCTTGGATCCCTCGTGACGGCGATGCTGAAGGATCTTCGCAAGGGCTTGTTGGATCCAGACGATCGCCACAAATTCGAGGTGACCACGGGACTGTCATGCAGCAAGTGGTTCACCCATGGCAAAGTCAACTTGCTCCAAGCCAGGGCGGATCTTGAGCTCTTCCATGAATCTGGGAAGGCCAACGGCTACCCAGTCGGCCAGCACATTTTTATGGGCCACTTTATCGAAGATGTCGGATCTGCTGCGCAGATTTTCGCGGCGTACCCACCCAATCGAGGAATGGATGTGCCTGAGGTGCGCACGATCTTCGATGTGGACGACTACTTCGCCCTACCTCTCGGCTTCGAGCCGTTCCGAGGTGGGTACTTTGTTCGGTCGACAACGCCTCCACCTTCAGCAGCGCTGACGATTCATCGAGACTGGCCCTGGCTTTCCCTGCACACCTGCCTTCGTGCAGCGATGTCGGGCAATCGTACTCCGCTAGAGGGTTTGTCTGCCTTGATCGGCAAGGACAATGAGCCGATGTTCCAACGTGCCGCCATTGACCTGATCGCAGACGCAGCAGATGACTGCGTCCTCGATCCCTGGCGAGAAACAATCCGTCGGGGGGCGTCACCCGACCTGACCTATTCGCTGTGCTGGGGGCTCCTTCGCCGCAGCATGCTTTGCGATGTCCCACTCGTACTAGAGGCCTACCGCCGAAACGCCAACAACCCCAAGTATGCTCATTTGGAAAGTAGACTAAACCAGATGTTCGCGTTTCAGGCGGTGCGGCATGGACCCCACCAACCTATCGGGTGTCAGGCCTGTTGCGAGAAGACCACCATTTGCTATCAAGCGTTGTCTCAACGGCTTGGTCGGGAAGATGTACCTATCTTTCGCGGCGGTCTGTTTGGTGTGATCGCGCTCGCCCGCGAGATCATCGACCTCAAATATGGGCCCGAGCTTACCGTCGACTTGCGCCAGAGGTTTGAGGCTTCCACGGGTATCAACTGCTCCGACTGGGAAACGTCGGAAGGCTTCGACCCCCAGATGGCGGCTGCCAGTGCGCAGAAGTTTCTGGAGAGTCGTGAATCGGTAGCCTACCGACCTGGCCAGCTGTACTTCTTTGGGAGACCGATTCAACAGTAAGTCTTGGTGCGGAGACCAGCGGTGACGACGGCCGATCCCCGCGTCTTCAGCGCAGCGGCTTCACGCCACCGAGCCGCTTTAAGCCAAATCCCACTCGATAGACATCCGGCAGGTTGATTCGCTGGTCTGGCATGCGCGAGAAAATGCCTACCGACGTAAGCTGTTCGATAAGACCTGCTGAAAAATCATTGGAGCGGCCTGGTAGTACGCCTTGACGCTGCTCACCGAGTTTCTGCTTGAGCTTGGCCTTGACCCATCGCTCGTCGATCTGAGTCAGCGAGCAGGGAACCGTTAATTCCTTGAGCGGCTTCATGACCTCGCGAATCCATGGGAAGTCTTCCTCGAACTCTTCCACGCGGATCTGCGAGGCCTTTTGGACACCACGCTTGAGCGCTTCATAGTGAAGGGCCTGCGGGTGCTGCGGGTAGCAGCGGTCCGTGTCTTCGGCGGCTTCTCGCAGCGCGGCCAGAAACGAGCGCGGACTCACCTGACCATAGGCATCGGCCAGGTGGTTCGGCAACCAGGTGTAGGGATAGCCACGAAGCCGATTGCTCCCCATAAACTCCCCGGCGAGCACCTCGAAGATCGACCGCTGGGTCTCTTCGTCCGTGTTCATCTCGTCCGAGCCGTGCCAGACGCCCTCGTGCAGCCCCAGGCGTTGGTGGAATACCTGCTTGCACAGCTCGCGAAATCCCGGCTGCCCCTCGGCAGTGGGCGCATTGAGCAGGTACTGCCACAGGAGTCCAAAGAGCTGTGCTCGCGGCCAAGACAAGTCAATCGCACCCGTCAGCACTTTCGAGGCATCGGGAAAGCGTCCGATCTCTGGTCCCACCAGCATGTCGGGCCGAACAAACGCCTTGAGGCGAATGAACCGGAAAGACCGAAACTCGAGCAGGTTTTCCAGCAGACCATCGAGCAGCCTGGCCCTGCTGTCCCACGTTGTGGCAGTGCGGTCGAGTGCATCGAAGACAAACAGCCCCAGCGTCTGCTTCTGGGCCATCTGCTGATGCGCCGTACTGAGGTTTCGTTCCGCTAGCTCTGGATTCTGCGCCACCCAGCCTACCCGGTCCGTCCAGGTTTCGAGATGTTCCGGAATGGCTCGAACTCCCCACAGCACAACCGTTCGCCAGATCAGCCGAGGCTGATGTGACGTTAGCAGCAGCTCCAAGGTGTCGCGGCCCGGATATGCTTGCGGATTTAATTGTTCGCCGAAGCCGGGCTTCACCTCGATGCTCGTCGGCATCATCGCGGAGGGGAAGATCTGCTTGAGGAGCCAGCTTAGGTCCTCGAACTGCAAGACCGACCACCAGACGCTCTTGCCCGCGCCGCGAATCCCCCGCACCAGGGCATGGTCCGGGTGGAGCGCACGCAGGTGGGTCTTCGGAATGTAGAGGTACTTGGCCTCTGGCACTCCGATGTTTTGGGCGGGGATCGCGCTCAAGAAGGCCGAGCGAAACGTTCGGGAGTCCATGGTTTAACCGGCTCTGTCCAGCAGGAGTTCCGTGGCTCTTTTGGTGAAGTCGCCGTACGCGGCCTCAACCTCAGCCTTCGCAAAGGCCTCCGGCTGATTCACGGGATCGAAGTCGAGGAACCACCGATACCAGCGAATCGGGATCGGCTGATGCGGAGCGTCGGAGTCATCAAGCGAGTAGTTCCAGACCTCGTGACACTCGGCGGTCCAATCATCGGTCGGTGAGTCTTTGTCTGGCTCAGGCTCGGACTCGTACACAGACCTGGAAAACAGATCGTACAGGCGCGTCTGAAGCGAGCGCATATATTCGGGACGATTGGTATCTGGAACGAGCGCAGCGACGGCTTGTAGATTGTTGCGGTAGCTCAGCAGGCGCTCGGGATGACGGCGGAAGCTGTCAAACAGAAGCTGATAGCCCGTCATGGTCTGCGGTGTATTGACCGCGAACAGCAGTGCCAGCGCATCCAGTCGGGTGATGGCCATGGCCGCGATGTCGTGCAGCCCTGCTCGACTATCGAGGAGCACCACATCTGGCCTCACCTGCTCTTCGAGCTTCATAAGGGCCAGGAAGATTCGCGACGCGAAGTCTGGCGGGCCATCCGGGATGCCCTGATAGATGCGGCTGAGCTTCGCCAGGTAGTCGCCGGGCGCTTCCCCATGAGTCGGCACCACCACGATTTCTCCGCGTGAACCCTCGGCAAACGGGCTGGATGCGCAGATATGAGGAAGAATCACGGCACCCTGTCCGACGCCTTCTTCAATCAGGTAGTCGACCAAGCCAAAATCAGGACTCCGTCCGGGCGGCAGCAGGATCGAGCTGATCCCGGGCGATTCCAGATCCAAATCGACCACCAGCACGCGTTTGCCTCGCACTTCGGCCAGATGCTTTGCCCAGATGGCCAGCGCGGTCGACCGTCCCACACCGCCCTTCACTCCGTACAGGGTTGCTCGACGTGGCTGTGGACTCCCCGACTGCGGTGGAGCGGATAGCGGGGGGCGGAGCCAGTCTTGTCCGGTGATCTGCCGCTCTAGGAGCCTGACGCCTGGCTGCTCGGGAAGGGACAAGATGTCAGGGGAGGAAAAGACCGCCTCTGGGTCAAACAGTCGTGAGCCCAGTAGGAACACGTCACTTTCGTCCGGGCCCGGACTGTAGCGTCCCAGAAGCTGATCGAACTGGGACGCTGTAGCTTGCAGAGACTCCGTGAAGAGCGGCTGCTCCCGGTCGTCCACTGCGATCCGCACGCAGCCATACACATCTCGCACCAACAGGGGCTGGCCACCCAGCACCGCCGTGTGTTCCAAGACGAAGGCCGCTGCTAACGGCAGCACCTTGTCGAACAACACGGGCGATGGATCGGGCGTGGGAAGCGCAGTGGGCATAGATCACAGACTCTTTTTCAAGATGCCAGCTACTTGGAGCGATTCGAGCACGGACAGCAGCTTGGACGCCGCCTGTTTATGCTTCTCGACGACATCTTTGCTGATCTTGTTGTCACAAGCGTAGCGCTGGTTGACATGCCAGTCGGAAAACGGGTTGCTTCGTGGGAGGTTCTTTAGATGCTCGGTCAGCTTTGGAGTCTGCCGGAAAGAGGCCAGCTCAGCCCATCGTGCGTTGATGTGAACCTTGTCGGTCGGTGCAAAGCGCAGTCCCCGGGCTTCGCTCACGACATCGGCAACAATGTTCACAACGCTGTCCGCACAGTATCCGTAGAGCTGGTCCGCATTTTCGTAGGCTGGTGGCGTAGCGCCGAGCAACGTCTGCGCGTCCCGTGCATGCCTACGTGCGGCCTGTTCCCAACAGTGGCGAGTCATGCGTCACCTCGGCGACACCCTTACATACCCGTCTGATGACGGCAAGGGTCATCCATGAGCTACGGCCGATCCCCGCGTCTTCGGCGTAGCTCTAGGGTGTCTAGGGTGGCGACTAGGTCGCTGGGGCCGTCGACTACGAAGTGGGCACCGGCTTGGCGGAGCCTGGCTCTGGCTTCGGTGACAAGCTGCTCCTGCTCGGCAGCGGGCAGGGCGGCGAGCTGGGCCTCATCGAGTCCGATTTCGTTGCCGCAGCGGGCGAAGGCGACCGTCCACATTCCGGCGTTGAGTCCCTCGGCGACATCGGCCACGGTGTCCCCGACCTTGACGATTGCGGACAGCGGCCACACGCCGAGCTGCTCGGCACAGCGCACCGCCATCCACGGCGCGGGGCGTCCTTTTTTCACATCGGATACGGTCCACACCGCGTCGGGCACATAGCCGCGCTCGGCGGCCAGGGGGCGCAGCTCGGCCATCATCTCGGCGGTGTAGCCGGTCGTCGAACCCACCTTGAGCCCACGCCTGCGCAGCTCGGCCATCATCGGCAGTACGCCGGGAATCAGCTCCGTCCGCTCGCGCAGCTCGGCAAGCTGCATCGGTAGAAACTGCGCAAACAGGCGGTCGATCTCGGCCTCGCCGGGACGCGACCCGTGGATCTGCTGCCAGCGTGTCGCTACGTCCGCCAGACCGAGGATGTCGGCGATGTGATCCCGCTTGGCCCGCCCCATCGGTCCACGGGCCTGGGCTGCGGTAATCGGGACGCCCTGTGCCGCAAACAGCTTGTGTAGGGCGAGGACCGGGGCCAGGCTGCCGAAGTCGCAGACCGTCCCGGCCCAGTCGAAGATCACGGCCTGTAACGGCACAAACGACGAAGACTCGGAGCGTATAGGGCTGTGGGTCATGGGCGGTTCTCGGGGGTGGCTGCGGTGGGGAGAGCGAGCGGCACGGCGATCCCTTGGGCGGCCAGCACTTCGGCGATGGCGGTGAGCAGCGCGGTGAAGTCGGGCGGGTGAAGGTCGCCGATCGTGCCAATTCGGAAGCAGGCGGCGCTGCTGACCTTGCCGGGATAGATGACCAGGCGGCGTGCGCTCAGCGCCTGATAGAACGCGGGGAAGTCAAAGCGCGGGTCATCGGGATAGTAGAAGGCGCTGATGATGGGGCTCTGCTGGCTCGGCGGTAACAAGGTGCGGAATCCGAGCGCCGCCATTCCCTGGTGTAGCCGGTCGGAGTTGCCTTGATAGCGGGCGCGCCGTCCGGCCACTCCACCCTCTGCGGAAAGCTCGCGCAGGGCCTGCCGCAGCGCCAGCAGCACATGGGTCGGCGGCGTGAAGCGAAACTGCCCGGTCTTGTCCAGCCCGGCAAGCTGCGCGGAGAGGTCCAGACTCAGGCTGTGGGCGCGTCCGCTCGGCAGGGCGGCTCGTCTGGCGAGGACCAGTCCGCAGCCCGGCACACCTTGCAGACACTTGTTCGGGGACGTGACCAGGAAGTCGATTCCCAGCTCGCCGAGCGGAATCGGGATCGCGCCAAAGCTGCTCATCGCATCGACGATCACCGACAGCCCGGCCTGCTGGGCGGCGGCACACAGCGCGGGCAGGGGGTTCACCTGGCCGGTCGACGTCTCGCAGTGGACCAGGGCCAGGTGGGTAAGCTGCGGCTCCTTTTGCTTCACCTCGGCGAGGACGGCGGCATCGAGCGGCTGGGTCTCGGCAAAGCGGCGCACGATGTGTCGGATCTGGAGGGTGCGGGCCAGCTCGGCCAGCCGGTCGCCATAGGCCCCGTTCGACAAGATCAGCAGCGAACCGACCTGTCCCACGACCGAGCCCAGCGTCGCTTCGACCGCAAACGTCCCGCTCCCCTGCATCGGGATGGCGGCATAGTGGGGCTCGTGCACCTGGGCCAAGGCGAGCAGCTCGCTACAGATCTCGGCCACCGCAGACAGGAACGCCGGATCGCGAGAGCCCAGGTCAATCTGCATCGCCGCCTTGACCGAAGCCGTCGTCGACAGCGGCCCCGGCGTAAACAACCGAGGACTTCGCCCCAAAGAATCACAATCAGGTTGGGAAGCCATGTTGGAAGCGGAGAATAGCCACCCCCAAACCGCGAATCCAGCGCGCAAACTGGCTGCGGGAGCGCACAGGGCTCGATTCTGCACGGGGGATGGGCAAACCGACGCAGCAAAGAGGTTCAGATGAGCGGACTGGTAGTAACTTCCAGAGCCGCTCAGTTGGTCGTCGACTTGATAGAGCTTGTTTTCGGTTCGTGATACAGGTACCCGCTACTAAGACCTCAACCCGAGGTAAGGTCAGAATCTATGCTGCTACGGCTTCATATCAAGGGCTTCAAGAATCTGCTCGACGTCGATGTGCAATTCGGTCCTCTAACGTGCTTTGTGGGCCATAACGGAGTGGGGAAGTCGAATGTTTTCGACGCAATACAGTTTCTCCGTCTGCTGGCAGATAATGAGATACCCAGAGCCGCTGCGGCGGTGCGTAGTCCCTCATTTGGAACCTTCGGTCCTCGCGATCTTTTTTGGGGAGCCGGCCCAGCGGGGGAGATGTCGTTTGTCGCCGATATGATTGTTCCGAGCAGCGTCGTGGACGATTTTGGCCGACCAGCGAACCCGACCGCTAGATTTCTTCGATATGAAGTCGCCTTCCGTTATTCCGAAGTACCCGTTCCTCGCCTGGAACTCACACACGAGAAGCTCACCAACCTGAAGCTCAGCGATGGCAAATCAGTCATTGGATTCGCACACGAAGCAGAGTTTCGCAAAGCGGTCCTGGGGAAAGCTCGTCGTGCTGGGCCTCTTGTTTCCCCCGAGACCCGTCCTGACGGCTCCATCGTAGTATCTCTTCATCAAGATGGCGGGAGCAGAGGCCGAGCCATTCCTGCCGGACGATCACCAAGAACCGTTGTTGGTGGAACAAATGCTGCCGAGTATCCAACGGTTCTTGCTGCCAGACGCGAGATGGCTTCGTGGCATGCAGTTCATTTGGAACCTTCTGCAATGCGTGCTCCTGATCCGATCGGAGGGGCCTCGAGTGTAGATGAGCTAGGCGGGCACATTGCCGCAACGCTACTGCGTTTGGCGGCTGAAGACCAAACCCCGGGGCAGACTCTGCAGGATGCAGCCAATCGACTCTCTGCATTGGTACCTGACATTAAGTCTCTACGTGTCGATCGAGATGAAGCACGTCAGCAGCTCGTCCTGCTTGCCCGCATGGGCGGTTGTGCACAAGAGCTTAGCGCAAGGTCGCTATCCGACGGTACACTTCGGTTTCTCGCGCTAGTCACCATGCAACTTGATCCGGTGTCAAGTACGGTCCTGTGCATGGAAGAGCCAGAAAATGGCATGCATCCAAGCCGCGTACGAGACATGGTTATGCTCCTGCGTGACTTCGCGGTCGATCCATCAATGCCTGTGGCCATCGATAACCCGCTGCGCCAGGTGATACTAAATACCCACTCTCCCGATGTCGCTCGTCAGCTCGATGAGGATCAAATTCTCTTTGTCGAGCCGGTTGATGGACCAGATGGACGCCATGCTCGTGTTCGTCCGGTGAGCGGGACGTGGCGTGGAGACCATGGTGCTATCTCTCCAAAGCGCCTCTATGATTTCCTCGGTGGAGCCCCGCTCGGAGAAGGCCTAAAAGGGCAACAACTTGCGCTCCAAATCGGAACTGCCGAGTGATGCAAGTTATCGACTATGCCCTGATTGGTGACGGTACGTCTGACCGTGCGCTGTTGCCCATCTTATCGTGGTCACTGCGACGGTTGGCTCCACAGATAGACTTTGCTCCCCAACCGTTTGTGCATCGCGGGAGCTGCGCTGTAGATGCCACGGTAGAAGATGTACGAAACAAGTACAAACCGGCGTTGATCTTCGTGCATCGAGATGCCGAACGGCTACCACTAGCAGCGAGACGCACGGAAGTCCCAAGAGTTGACTATGTTGTGCCGGTTATCCCGGTACGGATGACAGAAGCGTGGCTTTTGATCGACGCGGAAGCCCTGCGGATTGCAAGTGGCAACCCCAATGGTCGGACTGCCATCGAACTGCCACGAACCAGAGATATCGAGAGATTGCCCGACCCGAAGAAGGACCTGGAGCGGCTGCTCATGGATGCGGCCGGAACACTGGGTCAACGCCGCCGCAAACGTTTCAAGCAGGAACAAGCATTCATGGTGCATCGTGTGGCCGAGTGCATTCGTGACTTCAGTGCACTTCATGAGCTGGAGGCATTTAGGGCGTTCTGGGCCGATCTGAAAGCCGCGTTGAGCACACTTTCATCCATGGATGGATTTCCAAAGATCGGTTAGAAACCGCGAATCCAGCGCGCAAACTGGCTGCGTCCGCGCAAAAAGCCGCTTCCATTGTGAATGGATCGGAGGGGGAGGGCGGAAACTGGGTTCCATTGGGAATGGAAGTGGGCGCTTCGCTCGGAATTCGGGTTCCATTTCAGATGGAAGGCTGGAACCAGACCGGAAATCGAGATCCATTGGGAATGGAAGCCCGATCCTGGACAGGATCTCGGCTTCCATTGCGAATGGAACGACCTTTCTGCTTGGAAAACGGGTTCCATCGTGGATGGAAGCGGGAAAGCGGACAGGGAATGGGCTTCCATTCCAAATGGAAGCCGGAAAGCGGGGGGGTTAGGTGTGCGGAGGCGCGGGCGGGGCGGGCGGCTGCGGGGCGGCTGCGGGTTTGGCCGCCGGGCGGCTGCGGTCGGGCATGATGCTGTGGATCTGGGCATCGCTGATGCCGGTCGCCTTGTAGTGGCGCTTGAGGTTCACCAGCGAGATTTGCAGGCTGCGGGCAATTGCGGAGCGCGCTCGGCTGAGCATCGCCACTTGCGCACGCGGAGTCTGGACCTGCTCGACCGCCGTACGCAGGGCCTTGGCGGAGTCGCGAATCTGCTTGCCGAGCGATTTGGCTTTCTTGCCATCGAGCTTGGGGTGCAGGTTGGCTTCGAGTAGCTCGGCGAGTAGCTCCATTTTGATCGGCTGCTCGTCATCGGGGCCATCGGTATAAAAGCCAATCCCATCGGGAAACAGCAGCGAAAACGTCGGGTCGGAAGCGGGACGACCGATGTCGTTCCAGATGTCATCCGAGACTCGCCCGAGCAGGCCGTCCGATTCCTCGTCTTTGACATCAAGCTGGGCAAGCAGTGGGGTCAGCACAGACTGGGCGCTGCGTACGCGCTGATCGACCAGATCGAAGACTCCCAGCGGACCCTTCAGATACTGCTGGGCCAGGGTCGCAATGGTTCCGCCGCGTGCCTCGGCGGCAGTCAGGGTGCTGCGACAGTCACTGACGATGTCATCGATCGCGGCCTTTTTATTGATGAGAACTCCCATAACAGGTTCCTTTCATTGCCCTTGTGAAGTGGAAGGAAGCGGGCCCCGAAAAAACTAGCGGAGGCGCTCTGTGCTGCAACCGAAGCCTAGGATTTCTTTGCGGTTTTTCCGACGGTGGAAAATAAATAACTTTCTCCTTTGGCGATGCCGCCCTTGCGACCGATTTCGGCCATGTGGGCGCGATCTTCGGCGGTCTTGGCACCTCCTTTTTTTCCAGCCTCGCGGGCCTGTTCGGGGGTGAAGCGGTGCGCGAGTCCGTAGGCGTGGGCGCTCTTGCCACCGGCGCTGGCGAGCAGGCGATGGGCTTCGCGATTCATGGCCGCAAAGCCTCGGTGGGCTTTGGGCTTGGGCGGACTCTGCGCGGCGGGCTCGGCGGGCTCGGCGTGATCGGTGGTGGGGTCGGACGGGCCGGAGGTGGCGGGCGAGACGGGCGAACCAGAGGGGGACAGACTCTTTGCTTCGGCGGTTTCCATGGGTACGGCTCCTTGGGTGAAAAAGCCAGGCCACAATCGGATCGGCCGCTGGGTACGGGCAGCGAAATGACCGCTACAGCGGCCTCCATGGGACCGCTACGACACGGGCGTTCCTTGCGGCACCCGGAAGGCGCGTGGTAAGTCCAGCCGATGGATGCAAGTGCGGAGAGTGTGGCGCGGGTGGCGACGGGCGGGACGGATGCCCCGAGCAGTGAAGTGACGGCGGCGCTGCGCGAGCTGCGGCGACAGGTGGCAGAGGTCTTGAACCACGGACAGCGGCTGCTGGCGCTGAATCCGAAGCACCATGCGCTGCGAGAAAGCGTGATGCATCTGCAAAAAGCGCAGCTCTGTCTGCGCGGTGGCGATGATGAAGAGGAGCCGTGGGTCGATGGCAGCGTGAAGGTCGACTGGGCGCGCCTGGCCAAGCAGCTCAAGCGCAAGCGGATGCAGGCGAACCTGGGACAGAAGGAACTGGCGGAGCTGATCGACATCAGCGAGGCGATGGTTCGAGCGATCGAAAGCGGACAGCGGAGGCCGAGTCGGGAAGTGCTACTGCGCCTGCTCGCTTCGCCGCCGCTCGGGTTACGGCTGGAAGACATCACCGCCGATCCGACCGGGGACAGCATCATTCCGACGTCATGGCTGGCCCCGCACTATGATCCGGCGCAGCTCATCACATCGATGGTAGAGCAGCTCAATAGCTCGGGCGGGGCCTTGGAGCAGACCACCGCATACTTGGACTATCAGAGCGCGAAGGACTTTCTCGATATCTGTGAATCGCCGAGCTACGCCAAGGCATTTAGCAACACCATTCCCTTAGAGCACCTGGCGCAGCGGATTGCATCGTCCGCAGGGGCAGGGGGTTTGGATGTGATTGCACTCGGCTGCGGCGACGCCAAGCGAGAGTCCAAGCTGGTGGAGTCGCTGATTCAGCACGGGCGGCGACATGGAATCACGGACGTGCGGCTGTTTCTGCTCGACATCAGCCATCTGCTGCTGACCGTGGGTCATAACAACGCCCGCGATATCCTCGGCAAGTCGGTGACGAGCATCGTGGCGCTGCACGGTAACTTTCACGATCTGCCAAAGTACCCGCTGTATTCGGAGCGAGATGTCCGTACCCGCACGCGGGTATTCACCATGCTCGGCTGTACGCTTGCGAACCTGGACAATGAAGTGCGGTTCTTCCGGGACACGATGGCATCTGCCGCCGCTGGCGACTTCTTCGTGTTGGACTTCACCAATGCCTACGCTCCGGCGGATAGCCCCGAGTTGATTCGGGAACAAGATCCAAATCTCCGAGCGGGCATACATGCGGGTTCACGGACCTTACTAGCCGGTCCGCTCTATCGATATGTGAAGGGCGTCACCGATGTGGAGCTGTCGTTGGAGATCAACACCGATGGGTTGATCCGAGGTTGTTATGAGCTGGCGTACGTGGCGCATGTCTCTACCCAAGGCTCGCCCCAGAAGCGACGCTTTGCGGTCTTTCGGAATCGACGGTACGAATGCGAGCCACTGATCGAGTGCTTAAGCCGCTGTGGTTGGCAGACGCTGGAACGAGTGCCCTATGGGGCCAGCGATCGCTGCGACATCACCCTCGCCTTACTCCGAAAGCGCTGAGCGAAGCAGGCGTGTGCGGTTGCGGGATGGGCTTGTAGCGGTCATGTAGCGGTGTGGTGTGCGGGGACTGAGACTACACAGTGCTTAGCGGGGCGGCTCGGTGCAACTTGCCTGATGCCAGATCGCCAGGTCGTTGCCGGTGCTGCACTGCGCGGTGTCGAGAGTTCCCTGGCCGTCATCGCCTACTCGCAGAAACAGAGTCCGGGGTCCGGGGCGGGCGCTCGGCCATTCGCAGGCGAGGTCGGTACACTCCCCGGACTCGAGCGGGGTGGTGAGCTTCGCGGTGCAGGCCACTTGGGCTCCGCTGCGGGGATCGCCATCGTAGAAGGTGCCAAATACCGGGACGGGCGTGCGGGCTCCACCTCGGTTGCATAGGAGTGCGGACAGGTGCCACTCGCTGCGGCAGTCACGGCTCGGACTGTTGAGCTGAAAGCGGGCGGTCAGATCGTACTTGGCGGGAATCTGGCCGGGCGGTGAGACCTCGGCGGTGTTTTGGCGAAAGGAGTTGTGGGATAGCCAAGAGTCCGGGGTCGGAATCGGGACGGTCAGCGCGTCGCTGATGTGGCTCTGATGGTAGGCGTGCTGGTTCCACACCGGGCGGGTCTTGGTCCAGCGGTTTTGGGGATCTCGCAAGACCAAGATGCCGCCGCCGACTCCTCCCCAGGGCGTGCGGGTGTCGGCTTCGGGCTGTCCGACTCGCATGCAGGCCCCGAGGTTGTCGTTTGGGACATCGCTCGTGACCACGAGATCGGCGCGGCCATCGCCGTCGGCATCGGCCAGGACGGGAAGCTCGATGCCGGTGCTGCTCATCACCGAGCGAGCAGCCAAGGCGCGACCATCGAGGCCCGAAAAGATCCGCAGCCAGCACTCATCGCGATGCACCAGCTCGGGCACGCCATCACTGTTCAGATCCAGGGCCGCAATGCCCGCGCTTCCCGACGAGTAATCATCGACTGGACGTGACCACAGGACACCGGGTTTTATGCCGGAGCAGCCGAGCGGCTTGGGAGTCTTGGCACAGCGCAGGGCATAGGCGGTCAATCGCTTGGCCGATGCCACCGCAAAGTCGGGAATGCCATCGCGATCCAGATCGGTGATCACCGCCGGACCGCCCCAGATGCCATCGCTGTCGATGAGGGTATAGGGACCAAACACGGTGCGCTTCTGTGCGTAGTCGTAGACGCGGAGGGTCTGGGATGCCTGCGTCGATTCCACCAGCAACAGATCCGGCTTTTTGTCGCCGGTAAAGTCGGCCACTTGCGCGTAAAAGGGGTCGTCCGAAAGGGCGCTGGGGGTCTTGTCGGCGCCGGTCTTGCCATCGTAGATGCGGTCGCTGCTGATGACCTCGGCCACACCATCGCCATCGAGATCGGCCACCACCGGAACCGATCCCCAGGAGGCCGACAGATTGGGCTGCGTCCACAGGACTTGCACCCGCGCTGGGGGTCCACTCCAGAATCGCGCCACTTGGCTTCCGACAATGATCTCTGCGGGAGGTGTCCCATCGATGTCCGCGATGGTTGGGGCGCTCCACAGATCGGGGCCTGCGGGATTGCGCTCGCGAACCGGAACATCCGCCCGGGCGAGTAGCTGGCCTCGATGATCGAAGACCAGAATCCGTCGCTCGGCATCGAGGGTGACGATCTCTGCGAAGCCATCGCCATCGAGGTCTGCCGCCGCCACTTGCGCTTGGCCATCGGACAAAAGAGAGAGTCCTTTGCGCTGAAATCGCACCGAACAGTCGCTGGGCCGCAGCGCGACGAGGATGTCGGGGAAAGCGGTGGCGATGACCTCGGGCTGGCCGTCTTGATCAAGGTCGGCAACGATCGGCGTCGACATCACTTGCAGGTCGCGGAGGTGACAGGACACGATCGGGGCGCGGAACTGCTCGGGAGAAAAGGAACCCCCTAAGCAGCGGGGATCGATCGGGGCGATGCGTGAGCAGGAATCAAACGGCACGCAGCCGCCGTCGTAGCAGCGCTGATCGTTTGAGCAATCGTCGCCGCTCTGGCAGTTACCGAGGTTTGGGAGACAGACGCCATGCAGACACAGGGCATTGCCTGCACAGCCGACCTCTTCTTTGCACGGAAGACCTCGGCAGCCATCGGCGTTTTCGATCTCGCGCAGAGGAGGCTTCACACCTGCATCGCGGGTCTGTTCCGTATCATCCTCTTCGGCCCGGTCGGGCCCACAGCCGGTGCCGATGGCCACAAGAGCGGTCCCGAGCAGGAGTCCCGACCCAACCGACGCTCTGTGCACCATCCTTCGTTTGCCCGTGAGCGCCAACATCGCCGCACCGTAGCACAAGGGTTTTGTGAAGGGGCTGGCGTCCGTATGCCATCTACGGCAGGCTCTAGGTGGCTTTTCCTTCCGAACCGCACGAGGACCACATGATTGACCTGTATTACTGGACGACTCCAAATGGGCACAAGATCACGATGTTTTTGGAAGAGGCGGGGTTGCCCTACCGCATCATTCCGGTGAGCATCGGAACCGGCGAACAGTTCAAGCCGGAGTTTCTGGCGATCTCACCGAACAATCGCATTCCAGCGATTGTCGACAACGCCCCTTCGGATGGGGGTGCGCCGGTCTCTGTGTTCGAGTCGGGGGCGATTCTGCTCTACCTGGCAGACAAGGTCGGACAGTTCATTCCTGGGGATCTGCGCGGTCGGGCCGATGTGCTCCAGTGGTTGTTTTGGCAGATGGCGGGTCTCGGGCCGATGGCTGGGCAGAATCACCACTTTGGCCAGTACGCACCGGAAAAGATTCCCTACGCGATCACGCGCTACGTAAACGAGACCAACCGCCTGTACGGAGTGCTCAACAAGCGGCTCGCCGATCGTGAGTTTGTCGCTGGGGAGTATTCGATCGCGGACATGGCCTGCTATCCGTGGACGGTGCTGTACGAGCGGCAGGGACAGAACCTGCAAGACTTCCCCCACCTTGCGCGCTGGATGGAAGCGATCAAAGCGCGACCGGGCACCATCCGCGCCTACGCTCGTGCCAAGGAGATCAACACCGCGCCTACGGTCAGCGACGCCGCGAAGAAGATCCTGTTTGGCCAGACCGCCGCAGTCGTAAAGCCCTAGGGTTCGGTCCTACCCTTCGCGGTCCTCGCCAAAGATTCGCTCGGCCCACATCTTGCGCCAGTCCGGTCGACCGACGCAGTGTTCGGTGAGGTTCTTGGCGAGCTTGTCGGTGAGCTGGGCAGGGACGGCGATACAGGCACCCTGTCTGGCGAGCTGTTCGGCGCGGCTGACCGAGTCCGCAAAGTAGACGTGTTCGCCGCAGCTTGGGCAGAAACGACGGTCGGCCTGGTCTGTTGGTTCGAGCGTGTTCCAGTTGTTTGGACACTCGAAGCGGAAGCGGACCTGGGGAGTCTGTGCGTTGGGCGCGCTGCCGCATTGATAGACCTGGGGGGCACCGGTGACAGTGGCCCACCACACCCCATCGATGAGTGGCAGCAGCTTGCGCAGCGAGGCGCGGTGATGAGCAGACTCTGCGGAGGGCAAGGCGTTGGCGTATTCGGGCTCGGTGAGGAGCCCGTGCAGGCGCAGCGCTTCACCGCGAACATCACCCTCGGCGGCGAGAAACTGGAGATAGCGCTGTCGAGCCGCCCGATCCTGTGGACGCTGCATGCAGGTGTACAGAAACGGGGCCTCACTCGGATGACGCAAGGCTTCAAAGAATGACCTCGACATGGAGACCCCCGCAGCGTGTCACCATCCATTGTACAGTGGCCGCCATCCTGAGTCTGTCGCCGTCTCGTGTGCGTCGCGTTCGGCGTCCCGCGAAGTTGTTCCCCCTGTGCGCAGGCAATTTGCTAGCTTCTGCGGCATGTCAAAGCCAAGCTCCGACCGCCGGTCGGGTACCCGTTCTAAGCCGAGCCGCACCACCGAAGCGCCCAAGCGTCGCAAGTCCAAGACGATGTCCGCTGCCGGAGGAGCGCCGGTGCTCGACAATCGCCAGCGCACGATCTTGCGCGGCCTGGGCCATCACCTGCAACCGGTGGTTCAGATTGGCAAAGACGGCATCAGCGAAGGGCTTTTGTCTGCGATTGCGACGGTGCTGGAGCAGCACGAGCTGGTGAAGCTGAAGCTGCTCGAAACGGTGCCGGGGGATCGTCACGAGCTGGCGACGGAGCTGGCCAAGCAGTGCCGCGCCGCGCTGGTGCAGGTGATCGGTCGCAACGTGCTGCTGTTTCGGCCCAGGCCGCTTACCGATCCGCGTCCGAGCCTGGAAATGGAGCTGTAGCCATGCGCAAGCTGACCGTCGCCCTGCTGCTCACCGTCGGCCTTGTGTCCTCTGCGCCGTCTGCCGCGCCACCTGTATCCGCACCTGTTCCCAAAGCGGCAGCGACCCCAGCGCCAGCGGGGCGTGATCCGTTTGCGCTCACGGCGGAACGCTACACGCTGCCGAGTGGCATGACCGTGCTGCTCCGTCGCGATCCGTCCGTGCCTCGGGTGGTGGTGTCGCTGTGGTTTTCGGTCGGTTCACGCGATGAAGCGCCCGGTCGTACCGGCTTTGCGCACCTGTATGAACACCTGATGTTCATGGGAACGCGCCACGTGCCGAACAACCGCTTCGACGCGATCATGGAGTCGGAGGGCGGCGGCAACAACGCGACGACCAGCACCGATCGGACGTTCTACTTTGACTTCGGGCCGAGCCATCTGCTCCCGACGCTGCTCTGGCTGGAAGCCGAGCGCCTTACCAACCTGCCGGAGACGATGACCGACGAAAAGGTCAGTCTCCAGCGCGAGGTGGTGCGCAACGAGCGGCGGCAGTCGTACGAAAATCGACCGTACGGAATGGCCGAGCTGCGGGTTTCCTCGGCGATGTATCCAGCGGGGCATCCCTATTCGTGGCCAATCATCGGCTCGCACGAGGACTTGATCGCGGCCAGTACCAGCGACGTCAAGCAGTTCTTTTACAAGTTCTACACGCCGTCGAATGCGACGCTGGCGATTGTCGGCGACTTCAATCCCGAGGAAGCGAAGCGGCTCGTCCAGACCTACTTCGGGTGGATGCCCAAGCGACCGAAGCCGGTGTCGCCCTCGCTAGGGGGTGGGGTTCCGTCGATGGTGGTGCCGGTCGAGCAGAAGATTGTCGTGCAAGACCAAGTGGCCCTGCCGCGAGTCTACCTGCTGTGGCATGCGCCAGCGGTCGGTAGCCCGGACTATGCCGAGACGGTGCTCCTTGGCGATGTGCTGGGGAAAGGGCGCGCCAGTCGACTGCATCGCAAGCTGGTCATCGAGCAAAAGCTGGCGCAGACGGTCGAGGTCGAGGTCGATCCGCAGCAGCTTGGCTCGGTGCTGGGGGTGACGGTGACGGCGCAACAGGGCGTGACGGCGGAGCAGCTCTCGCAAGCGGTGGAGCGCGAGCTTGCGGCGTTTGCGAGTGCGCCGCCGAGTGCCGATGAGATCCTGCGGGCGCGGAACCTGCGGCTTTTGGAGCTGGCACGGGACATTGAGACGCCGCTCGGACAGTCGCTGTGGATTCAGCAGCTCAATGCGTGGCTGGGGGATCCGAATGCGCTGCCGCAGCTCGTTGGGAAGCTTCAGTCGGCGACGCCCGCGAGCATCCTTTCGCGAGCGCAGGATTTGGGGATCGGTGAGCGCTGGCGACGGCTGCAAATCTCGGTGGTGCCAAGGACGGGGGCGGTGACGCAAGCGGAGCCGGCAAAGCCGAGCGAGTCACCCCCCAAACAGGCGGCAAAACCGCCGGGTAAAGCTGCGCCGGTTGGTCAGCCGATGCGGGCCCCCATTGATCTATCGAAGGCACCGAAGCCGCTCGCTCTCAAGCCACCGACCCCACCACCGAGCGCGCATTTCCGGGTTCATGGGGTGGATGTGACGCTGGTGAAGCGAACCGGCACCCCACTCATCGAGACGGCGGTATCGATTCCGGTTGGTGAAGCCGATGCGGTGGCGGCAAAGTCCGGTCTGGCCGATGCAGTGGCGACGATGCTCAGCGAAGGCAGCGACAAGCGGAGCGGCCTCGACTGGGCACAAGCGATGCAAGCGGCGGGCGCAACCTGGAAGGCGCAGGTGACGTCGGATACCACGCTTTTAACAATGGGAGTGCTCGGGCAGACCTACGCCGAGGCATCCTCGCTGTTTTACGAAGCACTGCTGCGGCCTCGCTTCGAGGAAGCCGAGTGGTCGCGGGTGCGTGGTGAGCGGCTGGCGAGCCTAGAGCAAAAGAAGGATGAACCCGCCTCGGTGGCCGATCGGGTGCTGCGCAGTAGCCTCTATGGTGCAAGCGATCCGTATGGACGATGGCCGCAGGGCACGGCGGCGACGCTGCAAAAGCTGTCAGGATCGGATCTGCGGGCGTTTCACCAGAGCTTCTATCCGCCGCGCTCGTGGAAAATCGTGATTGCCGGTGACTTCGAGTTGAGCCAGGCGCAGGCCGACAAGCTACTGGGCGTGCTCGGGCGGTTGCCGCTGGCGCCGCCGTCGACTCCGCTGGCTCGACCGGTGCGTACGCCGCCTCGGCCTCAGCGAGGGTTGGTGCTGGTCGATAGGCCGGGCGCGCCGCAGGCCGAGGTTCGTTTCGCCAACTTGGTACCGGGCGCGCTCGATCCGGAGCGACCGGTGATGGACATGGCCAACGTGCTGCTTGGGGGGATGTTCACGAGTCGGCTCAACCAAAACCTGCGTGAAAAGCACGGCTACACCTACGGAGCACGCTCGCAGGTGATGCGGATGGATGGGCTGGGCTTTTGGGTGGCGCAAGCTGCGGTGCGCAGCGACGTGACCACTGAATCGGTGGTCGAGCTACGGTCCGAGGAGCGAAGACTGCGCGACGAGATGTGCTCTGCCGAGGAGCTGGCAAGTGCCAAAAACGGTGCGATTCAGCGGCTGGTGATGCAGAGCGAGCGAACCGCCGGACTTTCGCAACTGTATGCGGGCTTTGCGCGCAATCGCTTGCCGGCGGACGAGTTTGCACGGCTGCTCGCCGGGGCGCAGACGGCCACGCCGGCACGGCTCCAAGAGGTCAGCAAAAGCCGCCTGCATCCAGAGGAAGCGACCATCGTGATTGTGGGTGATGTGCAGAAGCTTTTGCCGAAGTTGCCACAAGCGCTCGGGGTCACCGACGTCCAGTTCCGCGATGCCGAGGGCAACCCGCTGCCCACCAAACCTGCAAAGTAGAGAAAAGCTGTATTTTCGCAGGGTTGCGGCTTGACGCGCCGGGCCTTATGGATGTAGCAAAGGATCCTACGGTGGCGTCTTCCACCGAGGCCAATATCGACATGCCGCAGACCGACACGAGTGAAGGCCCGCAGTTTCAATTGGCGGGTCAGTGGGTAGCCGTCGCACAGGTTGAAAGAGGCAGGGGCCAAGGCCCGGTGCTGGTCGACTTCGATACTGAGATTGACCAGCTCTGTCAGCGACTGGCTGCGAGTGGTCGCAGTGGACTCACCATCTTCCGCTACCCCTCGTCTTAGGGGGCGAGGGTCTAGAGGCTGAGTCGCTGCTTGGCGGTGGCCACCAGTTCGTCGATGACTTGTTCGATCGAGTGCTCGCTGGTGTCGAAGAGCACGGCGTCCTCCGCACACTTGAGTGGAGCGGTGGCGCGGGTCAGATCCCGGCGGTCGCGTTCCTCTTGTTCGCGACGGGTGGCGGTGGCATCGGCCTTGACGCCTCGGGCTTCCAGTTCTTTTTGCCGCCGCTCGGCGCGGACTTCGGGCGAAGCGGTCAGAAAGATTTTGAGTGGCGCGTCAGGCAGCACCACTGTGCCGATGTCACGACCCTCCACGACACAGGGGCCGCTGCGGGACAGGTGACGCTGTAGGCCGAGCAGCATCGCACGTACCTCGGGATGGGCCGAGACCTGAGAGGCACCGAGCGAGACTTCGGGCGTGCGAATGGCCGTGGTCACCGTTTGGTCGGCCAAAAAGACCGCGCCGTCCTCCTCCCCGCGACCAAAACGAATCGGGAGGGTTTCTGCGAGCGCCCCAAGTCGCGGACCGTCCGCCCAGGACACGCCTTGCTGCTGCGCGAAGAGGGCCAGGCTGCGATAGATAGCACCCGTGTCGAGGAGGAAAAACCCCAGCCGACGGGCGAGCGCTCGGGCGACGGTAGACTTTCCGGCCCCGGCGGGCCCATCAATGGCAATCACAGGATGCTGAATCATGGGTCGACTTTCGTTGGACGCCGGGGACTGAGAGGCGCTGACGCTCACTTGCGCACCACCACGGTGCCTTGAGCACCAACGGCGCGAAGGGGCTGGGCCGTCGAAAGGCCGCTCAGGGTGAGGAGGGTGCTGCTGTCTTCGAGGGTCCAGGTTTTGGTGCTGCCGTCGCGTCGCTGGATGGTGCCGAGTGTGCCGACTACCGTTAGATCCGAGCCCGAGGCCCCGAGTGCCAAGAAATGGATGGTCTGGCCGCTTTGGGGCACGGTCGACTCGCGCCGCCATTTGTCGGCATCGCGACGGAGCACGCGGCCGTACTCACCTGCGACAAACACGCTCTCGCTGGTGACGACGACGCCATAGTAGTTTCCACGATCGCCAGCATCGACGGGGACGCTGTCTGGGCTCCACTTCCCAGCGCTGCGTCGGGCGATGACGCCGCCGAGTCCGACCGCGAACAGCTCATCGGGCCGGCTGACCACGACGGCGCGAAAGTCGGCATTGGCAAGGCCGGCGTCGACTGAATCACGGGACCAGACGCCGCCCATCGGCTTGCGAAGGATGGTGCCCGCGTCGCCGACCGCATACAGATCGCCGCTGGTCGTCGCGGTGATCGCAAACAGTGAAGTGGTCAGGCCCAGCTCTTTGGCTTCCTGCTGCCACTTGTCGGTGGCGCGCTTGACGATGACACCCGCTTCTCCGACGGCGTACAGGTCGCTGCCACTACTACCTGCCCCGTACAGATTGCTGGTGAGAACCTTGGCCGCATCGACAGCGGGCTCGCTGATCCAACTGCTGCCACCGCGGCGGAGGATGGTCCCGACGTGACCGACCGCAAAGACCTGACCACTCGGGTCGCTGAGGATGGCGCGCAAGGTCTGGCCATTGCGAACGCTCTGGTCCGGCAGCCAGCTTACGCGACCGGAATCAGGCGGCGGACCGGCATCCAAGCGTGAGGTCGCCAGGTCCACCACGCCCGAGGGCTTGAAGTCCGGCACCTTGATGTCCGGGTCCGGCAGACAGCCCACCGCGAGCAGAGGACCAAGCAGGGCAGAAAGAGGGGTGCAGCGACGGAATGGCCGACAGAAAGGGCGCAGCATGTGGGGCCAACCTTTTCGTGACAGGCCCGCTGTTGTCAAGTCACAAACCGGCAAGTCCGTCGTCGTTGACCCCCTCGGCGAAGGCGTGTATCAAGGTGAAGGCCTATGATTTCCATACTCGTACAGAGTCTCGGGCACAGTCCGCTGGCGCTGTTTATGGCCCAAGCGGTCGTGATCATTGCGCTGGCGCGAGGACTGGGCCTGCTGGTTCGGTACATCGGTCTGCCGATGGTGATCGCCGAGATCCTGACCGGCATCGTGCTGGGACCATCGCTTTTGGGCTGGCTGTGGCCGGAGCTTACGGTCACGCTGTTTCCCAAAACCGGACTCGGGCTGCTCCAAATCTTTGCGCAGGTGGGTCTGATCCTGTTCATGTTCCTGGTCGGGCTGGAGCTGGACCCGAGCATGGTGCGCAAGCACGGTCGGGCCTCCTTGCTTATCAGCTTGGCCGGGATTGCGGTGCCGTTTGCGATTGGCGGCGGTACGGCCACGCTGCTGTATCAGACGCTGTCGACGCCGGAGGTGAAGCCGCTGTCGTTTGCGCTGTTTTTGGGCACGGCGCTGTCGATCACGGCGTTCCCAGTGCTGGCGCGCATCTTGTCGGCGGCGCGCATGCTGCACTCGAAGGTGGGGACGGTGGCGCTGACCTGCGCGGCGATAAACGATGTGCTGGCGTGGTGTCTGCTGGCGTTTGTGGTGGCGTCGACCAAGTCGCACGGCTTTACGGAGTCGATTCGTCCGACGCTGCTGACGGTGGTGTACATCGCTGGGATGTGGTTTGTGGTCAGGCCCCTTTTGCGACGGCTCGGTCAGCGCGGTGCGAGTCGCGAAGGTTTGTCCCAGAACCTGGTCGCGGCGGTGTTTCTGCTGCTGTTCCTGTCGAGCTTTACCACCGAGCTGATTGGCATCCATGCGCTGTTTGGGGCCTTTATGTTTGGCGTCCTGATGCCCAAGGAAAATGGGTTTGCAGCGACGCTGGCCGATCGACTGGAGGACTTTGCGGTGGTGTTCCTGCTGCCGCTGTTTTTCGCGTACTCGGGTCTGCGTACCCAGGTCGGTCTGCTAAACCAAGCCAACCTGTGGGGACTGTTTGGAGTGCTGCTGTCGCTGGCGGTGATTGGCAAGTTCGGGGCTTGCTTGGTGGCGGCGCGGGTCTCGGGGATGTCGTGGCGAGAGTCGGCAGCAGTCGGGGTGATGATGAACACCCAAGGGCTGATGGAACTGGTCGTACTGAACATCGGGCTCGACCTGGGGGTGATCTCTCCAACGATGTTTACGATCATGGTGCTGGTGGCGTTGGTGTCGACGGTGTCAACGGCACCGCTGCTACGACTGATTTATCCGGATCGCCTTATCGCTGCTGAGCTTGCCGCTGCCGAGCCGCCGCGAGCGTCCGATACGTTTTGTCTGCTGCTCTGTGTGTCGTATCCAGCCACGGTACCGGGCATGCTGAAGCTGTCGGCGGCGCTGCTCGGCAAGAGCCGTGATCGCAGTCGGATCTACGCGCTCAAGCTCCAGCGGGTCAACGAGCGCTCGTCGTTCTACCTGGCGGATGCGAAGGAGCAACAGTCCGGCACTCATGTCCTCCGTCCGGTGCTTCAGCTCGCCGAAGAGTCCCAGATCCAGGTGCGTCCGATTGCGTTTGTGTCGTCGCATCTGGCCCGCGATATCGCCAACGTGAGCGAGGTCAAAGGGGCCGATCTGGTGCTGCTCGGCTGGCATCGTCCGCTGTTCAATCGGGCCGCGCTGTCCGGTACCGTTGGGGAAGTGTTAGAGGAAGCTCGTGCCGACGTCGGGGTGCTGGTCGATCGCGGGCTGGGTTCGATTCAGCGGGTGCTGGTTCCTTTTCATGGCACCTCGCACGACCGCGCCGCGCTCAAGCTGGCCCACCGCTTGATGGAGCAGTCCGGGGCGATGGTGACGGTCCTAAGTGTCGTCGAGCGGCGCAGCCAGAAGCCTGGTGATTCATCTGATATCCAGCCGCAGCTTCGCGAGGTGTTTGGCAGCGAAACCGAGCAGGTCACCATCAAGCAGGCCGCGCAAGGGGAACCCGCCGAGGCCGCACTCACCGAGATTCGCAGTCAGAGCGACAATCCCTATGATCTCGTCATCATCGGCGTCGGTCGTGATTGGGGACTCGAAGCGCGGCAGTTTGGCATCCAACAAGAGTTCCTGATCCGCGAATGCCCTACCTCGCTACTCATTTTGCGGGGCTACGATCCCACCGTGCATGGTCCGAAGCAGCAGGCGTCCGCGCAGTCTGCGCTTAGTCCCGATGGGAGCACCTCGTAGGTTGCCGAGCCTTTCCTATCGGCCCGCTTTCTGATAGATGCCATGAACAACGCTGGCTGTCGCTTGCTAGGCAAAGACTCGTTGGCTCAGGCGAATATAAGAGGCGTATCGAATTCCTAATAAGGAGAACCACTGATGACGACTCAGCAGAACTCGTACGATGTAATCGTGGCCGGTGGTGGACCCGGCGGATCGACGACGGCTAGCTTTCTGCGCAAGCTTGGTCGCTCGGTGTTGGTGCTGGAAAAGGAGCGCTTTCCGCGCTTCCACCTGGGTGAGTCGCTTCTGCCCTGCGGTGGCGAGATCTGGGATGAGCTGGGCATTTTCGACGAGATGAAGCAGCGCTACATCATCAAGCACGGTGCTCGCTTTATCCACAATGAGTCGGGTCTGACCCAGACCTATTACTTTTCCGAGGCGATTCGGCCCGACCATCCGTTTGCGTACGAGGTTCCCCGGGCCGACTTCGACAACCTGCTGCTGCGACGCAGTGAGTCTCTCGGAGCGGTGGTGCGGGAAGAGACCACCGTGCGCGACGTCAAGTTCGACGACGGTGGGGTCGATGTGACGGCGCGTTCTGCGGATGGTCACAGCGAGATCCTGCGCTGTCAGGTGTTCGTGGATGCGACCGGTCGGGACACGTTCTTGGGCACCCGCTTTGGCCTGAAAGTCTCGGACGATCTGGTCACCACCAACCTGGCGTGCTTTACCCACTACGAACACTGCAATCGGGAGAGCGGCCAGGACGAGGGCAACATCACCATCGTGCTGTTTGACGGTGGCTGGTGGTGGTTTATCCCGTTTAAGGGCACCGTGACCTCGATTGGTTGCACGCTCCAGAAGGAGTTCACCGTCTCGCGGCGCGGCTATAGTGCCGAGCAGATGTTCATGGCGGCGCTTGAGGCCACACCGGTGATGCAAGACCTCCTGAAGGGGGCGACGCGGGTTCGACCGATCGATACCACTGGCAACTGGTCCTATCGCTGCAAGCAGTTCTACGGGGATCGCTTCCTCCTGGTCGGCGACTCGGCGGCGTTTATCGATCCGCTGTTTTCGACCGGCGTGCTGATGGCGGTGACCTGTGGCAAATACGCAGCGAATGTCATCCACGAGGCACTTTCCGACGGAAACTATTCGGCAGAGCGCTTCGCGATCTATCAGCAGCAGGCACTCCACGGGGCCGATCTGTTCAAGGGTTTGGTCCACGAGTTTTATGAGCGCAACCTGCGTCTGCTGCTGGTTCGTTCGGCGGCCAGTCCGGCCACCTGTGCGGCGATCACGAGCGCGCTGGCCGGCGATGTCTACCGTCCGGCGATGTGGCAGGGACTGTTCCGCGAGGGCTTTAGCGTGCGGGCGACAGAGAGCTTGGGAATCAACGGTTCCTCGACGGAGGGTTAGCCACCGATGACCATCTTGGCCGGAGACCTGGGGGGGACCAAGACCCTGCTCGCGCTGTGTGATGACTCGGGCACAGTGCTCCACAAACAGCGGTTCGCAAGTATGGGCTATCCAGACTTGGAGTCGATGATTGCGGAGTTTTTGGCATCGCACAGCTCGCTCCCGATGCCGCGACGTGCTGCGATCGGAGTGGCCGGTCCGGTGGTCGAAGTAGGAACCCATCAGGAAAGCGACATCACCAACCTGCACTATCGGTTAAGTGGCCAGCGTCTCGCCGAGCGCTTTGGATTTTCGGCGGTGCGACTCCTGAACGACTTCTATGCCGTCGCGGTTGCGATTGCACAGGTCGCACAAGGGCACTCCTTTGCTGGTCTGGTGTTGCACTCCTTACAACCGGGTGCGGTGGCGGTCCAAGGTGCGCCGATTGCGGTGCTTGGGGCGGGAACCGGACTTGGGGAAGCGCTGATTGCGTTTCATGGCGAGGTACCGATCATCTTGCCGACTGAAGGAGGCCACACTGACTTTGCGCCCCACGATGAAACCGAGCTGTCGCTGTGGCGGTTTCTGGCGCGCCGCTTTCCCGATCACATCAGCCAAGAACGGCTGGTCTGCGGTTCCGGAATCGTGACGCTCTATGAGTTCTTCAAGGAAGAGTTTCCTGATCTGGAGAGCCCGCAGGTTGCCGCAGAGATCGCACGTTCCGCTGATGCCGCGCAGGTGATCTCTCATCACGCGCTTTTGCAGACCGACCGACTCTGTGAGCGAGTCCTGGAGCGCTTTGTGATGCTCTACGGAGCAGAGGCTGGCAATCTTGCGCTGAAGTCGCTGGCCCGGGGCGGTGTGTATCTGGCCGGTGGCATTGCCGCCAAGAACCTGTCGCTGTTTACGGACGGACGCTTCGTTTCGCATTTTGCACGTAAGGGTCGCTTTTCTGCGCTCCTACAGTCGATTCCGATCCATGTTGTGCAGTGTGAAGAGATCGGACTATTGGGAGCCATCAGCACCTGCGTGCGGCTTCCGGTCGAAGGGTAAGTGAACCAGATGTCAGCGAAGACTGCGCAGCGCATTGGGTGGTTGTGGTCTGGATGCGTACTCCTTGTGGCGTGTCAGCGGACCACTGCGCTGCCTGCGATTGAGGCCGCTCCGACCGTCTCTGCGGAAGCGCGGGCGACTGGGGCCAAGCTGTATGCGGAGCACTGTGTTCGCTGTCACGGCGTATCCGGTTGGGGCGATGGCCCGGAAGCGCTCGCCAATCGCAAGGTCCGCGTGCAAGACCTCGGTGATCCGGTGTGGCAGTCCAATGTCTCGAACGACCGACTGCGTGCCGCGATCCTGCGCGGTGGGCCGGGCGTCAGGAAGAGTGCCGCGATGCCCGCGTTTCCTCAGCTTGGCAAAAGTCGCGAGGAGCTGGACGGCTTGATTGCTCACATCCGGGGCGTCGCCCGTTCGAGCCCCTAATCCGATCAAGTCGTTCGAGCGCGCAGATTTTTGTGATATGTAGTCGGCATCGTGACGACCTGGAAGTGCCGCAAGTGTAGCTACGTTTACGATCCCGCCGTTGGTGATCCCGATGGTGGAATTCCAGCGGGGACTCCCTTTGCGCGGATTCCTGACTCCTGGCGTTGTCCGATCTGTGGGGCCAAAAAGAGCGACTTTTACGAGCTTGACGCACCCCCGCCGAAGGCGACTGCGCAGCAGCAGCAGGCTCCGCAGTCGAACCACGGTGTCGCGCCGAGTTCCCTCGTTGAAAAGGCAACTCCAGCGCGGACGCTTCCGATCGCACAGTGGACGGTGGGTTCGCTCAAGGGAAAGCCGACCTCGTAACCCGCTGGATGGTGAGCCCAAGCGGAGCGAGCAGCACCGGCCTGTTACATGCGCCCTTGTTTGCGTAGCTCTGCGCCCAAGGCGGCGATGCGTTGTTCGGACGCATGCAGGGCTTCGGCGCTGGTATGAACAGAGTTTCTGCCCACCACGAGCGGATAGGGATGGCGAGGCGCGGTTCCGAGCATCAAACCCGCCGGGCAGTCTGATACCAAATGAAGCGCTCCGGGCTCTCGGTCGAAAATGACAAGTTCTTCACAGCACGCGACATCACCGATGCGGACGACGCCGGAATAGACAAAGGCCCACACCACATCGTGTCCTTCCGGCGGAACATAGGACCACGGAATTCCGGCGCGTAGCGAGACATCGAAGTAGTTGACCGGATAAGGAGTCTTGATCTGACTCTGTACACCGGAATACTCCCCGAGTAGCACCTGCACTCCTTCGGTAGACGTCACCTCCGATGGCGGGATGTACATTGCGGAGGCAGTCCCCTGTTCTTGATCGGGAGGTAGCGCAATCCAGAGCTGAAATCCGATCGCGTTGTCACCGACCTGCTTCATCCCAGCTCGATGCCAAATACAGCCGCCGGTGTTGACCCATTCCAGGCCACGTGCCTGGACGATCCCGTTCTGCCCAGTGGTGTCTTCGTAGGTGAGTTCCACTGCTTGCTGATAAGTGATCGTGGCGATGCCTGAGTGGGGATGGAAGCCGAAGCCGCCATTTTCTGGAATTTTGCCGTGGGTAAAGTCCAGAAAGACAAAAGGCTTGAGGCGCTCTCCCAGGTCTTCAGGACTAACGATTCTACGGATGAAACCGTGCTCGATTCCTACGTGGCGCTTGTCAATGCTCCGGGCTCGCATGCTCGGCTCCTTCATTTCGTTCCGAACGCCTGAGGTTTGTGACGCTGCAAGCGGCGGTGGAGCGGCCATCATGCCAGACAAATCGATAGCGAGGTACGCAGGAATGCGTAGCGCGATGGAAACAGCCTGAAGATCGCGCTAGACGTGGGCACCAGCGAGCTCTTGCAACATCGGGAAAGGTCAGTCTGTGTAGGAAGACCTGCCCCAGAGATCAGGCGGAGCGAAGGAGTCCGTTAGTACACCGAAATCTGCGTGAGGATTCCAAGCTGATGTTCCACGGTGGCTGGCACCTGGTCGTGGAGGACTCCGTAGCGAGCGATGAGCTTTGCGCGGTGTCGATCGAGATACACTCCCCAGTTGGCCTCCGCTTCCACTTGTTGGCTGGGTTTGTCTCCCCGTACGGCAACCACCGACGCCCGCCCGGTGAAAGAGGAGCGCAATAGCGGCACAAGATAGGTCAAGCGTAGGTATCCACCGTGCGTCCAGATCGTCTTTTGGGAGTCGGTCCTCTTTTGGCCGATGTACTCACAGGCACCGTCGAAGTGGGCCCAGCGAAACAGCGCACTGGCGTTCCACAAAGTGTCTTCCACCTGTGGAGCAGGAGTTGCGGATGAGGGTGGTTTCCAGCGATTCCACAGGAGTCCTGTTTCCACGGTGACATGGGGCAAGCTGCCATCAAAATCAACGGCACCCGAATAGGGATTCGCGGTCAGATGCAGGGAAAGTCGGGCGACCACGGCCGGGCTTGTGTCGACCGCATGAGTGAGGGTCTCTCCGTCGCCGTTCCAGACTCCGACTAGATATTCCAAACGCTGGCTCCACAGACGACCCCCGACCCGCACTCCGTAATCGCGTCCAGGCAGCAGAAGTCGCGACGCCAGCGCACGATCTACAGTGGCCAGCGCCTGCGCTGATTCGATCCACTCTCTGATGATCGGTAGCTTGAATCGCCCGATCCGAAACGCCAGCCCATCGATCGGCTCCCACTCTACAAAAGCGTCGTTGATCTCGATCTCACGCTGAACGCTACGACCAATCATCAAGCGGTAGCGGAGTCGGGATGTGAAGGCATGTCCTGACCCACAGATGCGAGCACGCGGTACTGTAAAGTCGCTGCGAACGAGCTCTGTGCCCTTGAGTGCGGCGGAGTAGTGAATCTGGGCAAAGGCGCTTCCTTGCAGAGAGAATCGTGCGCCGGACATAGACAGAATGCTGTCTTCTCCGTGGCTACAGCGTGCGGACTGCGCCTTGGCTGCTGGTGTGCCGAATACTCCGACCAGAAGAACGAGTCCGACAACCGAGAAGATGCGACCAAGGGCACCCAATTGAACAGTGATTCCGAACCGAACCTGGGACATTGCTGCGACGCTCCATGCGGCCTTTGGGGTCCGCTCTTCGAATCACAACAGCAACTCAAGTGCCGCAGTGCTGCCTCGTCCCAGGGGCGTCATCCATTACACCTGCTGGGTCAGAGATGTTTCACTTTTGAAACCTCGTGAAGCAGTGGGCCCTTACTTCCTGTGTCACTGGCTACGCTGGGTGGAGGTTCGGTGAGCTTGTCCTCTGAGATCCAATTGTACAGAGTCTTTACATCGACCCCAAGCTTGTCTGCTGCTTGGCCTTTGTGACCCCCGACCTGTGCAAGAACCCATGCCGCGTAGCGGCGCTGAATCAATCGAATCGGTAGGATCTCACCTATCATCGCAAAAGGAACCACTGGTTCAGAACCTACAATGCTCGACGGTAAATCCGTTGATCCGACTTCTTGAGTGCTTCCTAGCACTACGATTCGTTCCAGAACATGGCTCAGCTCGCGGACGTTGCCGGGCCAGTCGTACGTAAGCAGTCGCCTCATGGCATCGGCGCTGATCCGCAGAACCGGAGAGTGCGGATGACGGGCGCGGTGTTCATGCAGAAAGTGCGCGATCAGTAGGGGCAGATCCTCCCGGCGATGACGCAGAGCAGGAAGCGAGACGGAGATTACATCCAGTCGAAAGTACAGATCCTCGCGGAACTTGCCGAGCTTGACCGCTTCGCGCAAGTCACAGTGGGTGGCGGCGAGTATACGGACGCTGATCCGGAGCGGACGGTTGGCACCGATCGGTCGCACCAACCCTTCCTCCAGAACGTGCAGCAACTTGACTTGTAGCATGGCCGGAAGATCCCCAATTTCGTCGAGAAACAGAGTTCCTCCATCGGCTTCTGCAAGGAGTCCCTTTCGCGCTTGTGCCGCTCCGGTAAACGCTCCTTTTTCATGTCCAAATAGCTCACTTTCGAGCAGTTGTTCTGGGAGCGCTCCGCAGTTGAGTGAGATCAGCGGCCCTTTGGCGCGACGACTCTCTGCATGCACAACGCGGGCGAACAGACTCTTCCCGGTTCCGGTCTCTCCACCAATAAGTAGCGGTACGTCAGTCACCGCGATTCGATCGAGAAATTCAAACAAACCGAGCATGGCCGGACTCTGACCAATCAGAGCACTCCGTCCGCTGCGTGCGCGCAAGGTGGCGAGCAAGGTCGAAGCTTCCCGCTTGCTTCTTGACTCCTCCAGCGCACGGTGAAGGAAGATCACCAGTTCCTCTAGCTTGAACGGTTTGGTCAGATAGTGCGCGGCTCCTTGACGAATCGACTCGATGGCGCTGTCGATGGCACCATGCGCTGTCATCATCAGCACCGGGCGCTCCGGGGCCAAGCGACGCGATAGCTTGAGGAGAGTCATGCCATCGACCTCCGGCATTCGCAGATCGGTGACCACCGCATCAAAGGAATCGGATTCTAACAGCGAGGCCGCCTTCCTTCCTGAACCGATCGGAATCGCATCGAAGCCGTGGTCGTGGAGCCCTTCACAGAGCGTCTCGGCCATCGCCAACTGATCATCGACCACCAGAATCTGCGGCTTGCGTTCAAGAGACATGGATGTCCTCTGGGAGTAGTGGCAAGGTGATTTCCGCGCAGGTACCGCCCTCAGCGCGTGGTGAGATACATAAGGTGCCATGGTGGCTTTTCACGATCTCATGGGCGATTGCAAGTCCCAGGCCTGCACCTTGTCCGAGCGGCTTGGTCGTAAAGAACGGCTCCATGGCCCGCGCCGCTGCCTCCGCAGAGATTCCCGATCCATTATCAATCACCCGGAACAGCGCCATACTCTCTGTAGCGCGAACAGACAAGTTGACGCACGGATTGCCTTGTGGGCTCAGCATGCACGCATCGCAGGCATTTAGGAGTAGATTCACCAGTGCGTGTTCCAGGAGTCGATGATCACCTCGTAGCTGGTACGGAATCTCGGCTTCCTCGACTTGGAGCTTGACGCCAGCCTCTGTAAATCGATGCTCAACCAGTGCTACTGCGGCATTCGATACGTCGCTGGGAGTCAGCGTTTTGGCTCCCATACTATGTCCCCGTGCGAGCCCCAACATCCCCCGGATGATCTGGTCCATGTGTTCTGCTTGCTCTTGGATCACCCGCACGCTGCGCTCGCTGCGCGGATCGCCCAATACTTTCGAAACCAACTGCTCGGCGCGAGCGGAAATGATTCCCAAAGGCGTTGCCAATTCATGGGTGATTCCCATCGCAAGGGTTCCGATGGTGGCCACCCGACTTGTACGTTCCAGCTCTGCTTCTCGACGGCGGCGAAGGTCTTCCACCGCAAGCGCGTGCTCTGCGTGAAGCTCTCGGCGTTGCCAATATAGTGCTATCCCTCCCAGGAGTAACACCGCCCCCGATGCGACCAGCACCGCGATTACCATCCTCCAACCAGCGGCATCTTCTCGTTCACGAGCTCGATACGCACTGGCCACTGCCGTAACCCAGAGTTCACCGTGATGAAGCGAACTAACTTGAGCGATTCCCGCCACTGCTGCTCGACGCGGTAGACCGAGCAGCTCGGCCTCCTGACGTGGCAGTCGCAACGTGGATTGCCTAGCGGTCACCGCTTGCTGAAGCAGCGTAGAGTGGACCAGCCGTCCGTCCAAGGATTCAAATGCACTCGCGCCTGGTCGGAACAGCAAGATCACCAGTGAACCAGGCTGTTCGATGGCTCTCATTCCATCGGTCGGCATTCGCAGTGGCAGGGTCGACGAACCTAAACGCGATCCATCACTTGGAGATTTGGAATTCACAGCATCTAGTCGAGCCGCCAAATTGTTCGCAACGCTGCGCGCCAAGGTCTGTTGCGCTTGTGCGTAGTCCTCTATTGATTCAGCATAGCGATGCTTCACATCCTGATACGTCAGGAGTGCCACCGTCACGATTGATACGGACATCAGCAGCACCAAGATTCCGGTGCGAGGTCTGCTACGCGTTGGATCGGTGCGGGTTGGGGTCACCCCGCGCATCCTAGGGAGTTCGGGAAATATTCCAAGGAGTCTGTGGAAAATTTTCCGACCGGTAGTCTTAAGTGCGGCTCTTGGGCACGATTGGTGACGATGAGTTCGCAATGGCGCTGCCTCCTTCTCCTGGTATGCGCCGTGCAAACAGACAGGGTGGGTGTACGGATATGATGCGATCTTCTCTTCTCAGGCTCCTTTTCTTCAGCATCTGGACGGTAGCGTTTGCTGATCTTGCCGAAGGCGCGACCCCTACCGAATCCAAGAATCCTGTCGGTCTTGTGGCGATGTCTGCTCATGAGGCCGTGCTCTATGCCTGGGCCCATCAGCCAACGCTTCAAGCGATGCAGGCCAGAGTAGAAGTAGCCAAGCGGAGTGCGAGCTTGTTGCGAGCAGAGTGGCTCCCACAGCTAGGGGCTACTGCGCAGATGTTTGGTGGCACCATGAACAACACCACCGCCATGTTCTTGGGCGCAAAATCGGTTGATCTGCCACGGATTGGTGCCAGTAAGAGTGGTGCCGATATAGGCCTTGGCGATGTCTATCCGTCGACCCTGGTGGCCGTCGGTCTGCGGCAGACCCTGTTTGACTTTGGTCGCATGACCACGCAGGCCGAAGTGGTGGATAGGGAGGTGCAGATCACCGGACATCGAGTCATTGAGGAACGCTTGGCATTGGGTCTGCAAATCGAGACTTCGTACTATGCGGTGCTGGCAGCGAAGGCGGTTGAGTCGGTGGCGGCAGATGCCGAGGCGCGGGCTACGCTCCGGCGAGATATGGTAAAGGCTGGGGTACAGAGAGGACTGCGCCCAGCTATTGATGTGACGCGAGCGGAAGCAGATCGAACGCGCTTTGAGGTCGCTCGGCTGCGTGCGCACGGCAATGTCGAGCTGACCCAGGCTACCTTTGCGGCAGCGGTAGGAGTTCCCGAGCGGCTGCTGGATGCCGTGGATAGGGAGTCCGATCCGCAGATGCACGACCCACTGCTGCTGCCTCTGGGAGACGCGGTCCGAACAGCGATGGAGCAAGACCCGGCGGTACAGGTGGCTCTGCAACGACTGTTGCAACAACAGGCGGCGATCCGAGCCACCACGATGCAGTGGCTGCCAACCCTTCAGCTAACCGCATCGCTGAGTGGAAGAGCAGGGGGGGCCCCAACGAATGCAGGGCCCTCGGGAGTCTCGGGGCTTATGCCCTCTGTTCCCAACTGGGATGTTGGGGTGATTCTGTCAGTACCGGTATTTGATGGTCAGATTCTGGCGCGGCGTGCGCACAGCCAGGCTCAGGAGGTCGTGCTGCGTTACGAACTGGATGCACAGCGTCGCCAGGTTCTCGCGAATGTGCAGCGCTCCTATACCGCCTTTTCGATGGCGAAGGAATCTCTGGAGGCACTGGGAGCTGCCGCAGAAGCTGCCCGACAAAACTATGATCAAGCCAGTGCCAGGTTTCGCGTTGGGCTGAGCACCAGCATCGAACTGGCCGATGCAGAAGCGCTGCGAACGGAGGCCGAGATGCAGATGGTAATGGGTCGCTTTGAGGTCGCCAGAGCGCGCGCTCAGCTCAACCGTTCGATCGCTAGTGGACTGTAACGCCGCTCTTCCTTTCCTGAGGTTGCCATGTCTGAACCGAGCATCGCTCATCCTACGTTACGATTGAGGGTTCCTTTCGCCATTTTGGGGTTTTGCGCGGTGGTCCTTTGCGCCTTGCTCTTGCTGGTGGTTCGAGCCCGTTCATCGGTGAATCAAGTCGCGCTGAGTAGCATGCCAAAGGGGGTCACTTCGGTCACCGCCAAGGAGTCGCTGTTTCATCCATCGAGGAGATATGTGGGATACGTCGCTCCATGGCTGGAGGCCCGCGTGGGACCGCAGTTTACCTCTTCCTACGTTGATACGGTGCTGGTGCGACCTGGAGATGTAGTAAAGCGCGGTCAAGTCCTGGCAACTCTCGACTGTCGCAATGCCTCCGAACAGAGTAAGGCTCTGTCGATGCAGGCACGAGCGCTGTCGGCTACTCAGGAGGCACTGGCGAAGGAAACCAGTCGGGTGTCAGGGCTCCTTTCGCTGGGCTTTGTATCACCCAATGAGATGGACCGCCGCGTCGCCGAAAGCTCCAGCAAGCAGGCAGAGATTTTGGCCGCCAAGTCACGCCTGGCGAGAGCCTCTCTAGAGGTCGATGATTGTGTGCTGCGGGCTCCGTTTGATGGTGAGGTCGCAGATCGCTTGTTAGATCCGGGAGCTTTTGCTCGTCCTTCTGCATCGGTTCTGTCGATCATCGATCGCGAGCAGGTACGCATTTTGCTGGATGTTCCAGAGACCGATTTCAACGTAGTTGCGGTAGGCGGAAAGGCCCAGATCCGCCTGCTGTCGACTGGCGGAGTGCTCACGGGTCGCATTGCGCGTCGTAACCCGGCTGCGGAACCGGGGACCCGAACCATTCATGCCGAGATCGACCTTCCGGATGCCAAGCGGTCTATTCCGGTGAGCACGACCGCAGAGGTGATCCTGAACGTGGGTGAGCCGCTTGCAGCGTCGGAAATTCCGCTACTGGCCGCGTCCACGCGTGGTGAATTGGCAACGATCTTTGTCGTGGATGGTGAGGTGGCTCGTAAGCGACGGGTTCCGATCCTCGGTGAGTCTGAGGGCCGTCTGCTCGTAATCCGCTCTGCACTGCGGCCTGGTTCTGCGGTGGTAACTGAAGGTCGTGCGCTGCTGCAAGATGGTGAGCGCATCCTCAACCACATCGCCAGGTCTTCGGAGGATCGGCAATGACGAACTTATCCCTCAAGAATCCGATCGCGGTGTTGATGATTGCAATCGCGCTGATTGTCTTTTCTGCGGTCGTTGTTCCTCGTCTCCCAATTGATACTTTTCCAGAGCTCACTCCGCCGGTGTTGGTCGTTGGTACGCTGGCTCCGGGGTTGGGTCCGAAGGATGTAGAAAAGACGATTACCTGGCGCATCGAAAAGTACGTCAGTGCAACCCCTGGAGTCGATCACGTACAGAGTATGTCCCGTAACGATCTATCGGTGGTGTATGTGTGGCTGAAGTGGGGAACCGACCTGAACTCTGCCCAGACACTCGTGCAGCAGCAGGTTGCGTTTGCGATGGCAGCCGTTCCTAAGTCGCTCGGAGTCCTTCCTCCCTTTGTGCTTCAGTACGACCCGTCGAACGCGCCGGTGATCCAGATTGCGATAGCGGGTGAAGGGATTACGGGCCCGCAACTGTATGACTACGCCCAGAATGTGATCGAGCCTCGGATCGAAGGAATTCCCGGGGTTGCGAGCGCCTCGCCAAACGGAGGAAGACAGCGTCAGATCAACATCATCGTCGATCCCGTGCGGGCTCAATCGCGAGGAATTACTTCAGCCGATGTCGCCAGCGTGGTCGGTCAGACTACTGCGCTACTGCCCTCAGGAAAGTTTATTTCTCCACGCTTTGATGCAAACGTTTACACCAATGCGATTCCTGATCAGGTGAAGCTCATCGGGGATGCGGTGGTCAAGCAGCGCAACGGCAAGGCGGTGCTGCTTCGGGATGTCGCTCGGATCGAAGATGGTGGTGGGCCTGAGACCCAGGCTGTCGTGGTGGACCGGCAGGAGGCGGTGTACTTAAACGTCCTGCGTGTACCGGGAGGCAACACGCTGGCCATTGTCGATTCGGTCAAACAGACCGTTGCTGAACTGCAACAGAATCTGCCGCAGGGAATATCTGTTCGTGCGATCTTTGATCAGTCGACGTTTGTGCGGACCAGCTATCACGGACTCCGCAAAGAGGTCGTGCAGTCACTGTTTTTGATCGCAATCGTCATCTTGGTGTTTTTGCAAAACCTACGTGCCGTTCTGATCGCAATCATAGCGATTCCGATTGCGTTTGCGACGATTCTGCTGGTCCTGTATGCAACCGGAAATACCCTGAATGCATTCACTCTGGGAGGACTCACATTGGCGATGGGACCGCTGGTGGACATCTCGGTGGTGGTGCTGGAGTCTGTGCACAGGCATCGTCATGGGAGTCGCAGCACCAAAGAGGCCGTTTTGCATGGAACCAATGCGGTCGCTGTGCCTGCGCTTGCGGCAACACTGACCACGATCGCGGTGCTGTTGCCGGTGCTCCTGCTTTCGGGTTTGGCGAAGAAGCTGTTTTCTCCCCTCGCACTGACGGTCGCAACCGCGATGGCGGCGGGTTATGCAATCAGCATGACGGTCACGCCGGTCGCGTGTCGATATCTGCTCGGGCATGCGGAGCCGGGCCGGTTGGCGAAGTCGGTTGAGACGAGAATCAACAGACTGGCAGAGTTCTATGTTTCGATTCTACGCCGAGTGCTGCCGTTCCGTGCGGTGCTGCTGCTGGGTGGGGCCGCGCTCATCGCCGCGAGCGGATACGTTGCGACTCTGCTTCCGAATACGTTCTTTCCAGAGATCGATGAAGGAATGGAACGGATCTATGTGCGAGTCTCTCCAGGAATGTCGCTGGTGGAGTCTCGACGGCTGTTTGTGGAAATGGGAGAGCTGCTGCGTCGAGAACTACCCCAGGGAGAAGTCGCCTTGGTGTTGGCCAATGTTGGGTCACCGCAGAATGCTCGTGCGGCCATGAATAGTCCCAATGCTGGTCCCCACATGGGATTTCTGGGACTGGAGCTGGCACCAGCGGAGCGTCGCAAGCACTCCCAGCGCGAGCTTGCCGATCAGGCCCGAGCGATCCTGAGCCGTTCCTATCCGGGAGTGAGCTTTTTGCAGTGGCCAGGGGGTCTAGTTGCCAGCGTTTTCTCGAACGGCTATCGGGCTCCCATTGTCGTTGAAGTCCGAGGGGATTCTCTGGAGGAACTGCATCAGCAGTTGCTGGCGATTGCCGAGGTCGCACGTACCGTGCCTGCGATCCGTGACATCGTTCCGCAGCTCCAGATCGATTATCCAGAGGTGCGCATGGAACTCGATCGTACCCAAGCGGGGGTGATGGGGGTGCATCTGCGTAGTGCCGCTCAGACGACGCTAGAGGCGACGCTTGGTAACATCAACGCTCCAGGAATCTGGGTCGATGGCAAGAACGGACAATCCTACTACGTGGTCACATCGTATGACAGCAGTGCGGTACGTGATCCCAATTTTCTTGCCCAGGTGCCAGCGCGAGTATCCGAATCGGGACTCGCAGTGGCACTGGGAACGTACGGAAGGATCCGTCGCTCTGTTGGGCCGATTGCGATCGAACGGAACCAGTTGGCACGCGCCGCCACAATCTATATGCAGACGGAAGGGCGTGACATCGGTAGTGCATCTGGCGAGCTAGAGGAGAAGCTTCGCAACTCGCCGAGCACCGCTGGAATCAAGTTCCGTTTCGTGGGACAAGTCGAGCTGATGCGCACTACCTTCAGTGGACTTGGGGTAGCGATCGGACTTGCGATCATGGTGGTGTTCATGATCATGGCCTCGCAGTTTAAGTCGCTGCGGCTGCCGCTGATCATGCTGCTCTCCATTCCGGGGGCGCTGGTAGGAATCGTGATGGCGCTGCTGATTGCCCGGCAGGGGTTTTCGATTACTGCGCTGATGGGAGTCCTGATGGTGGTAGGAATCGCGGTTTCAAATGGTATTCTCCTGGTCGATGCGGCAAACCAGCGAGTGCTGAGCGGAGACAGCTCGCACGATGCAGTGCTCGGTGCCGCACGGGTTCGCTTCATTCCGATCGCGATGACCAGCTTGGCGACCATCATTGGTCTGTTTCCGACCGCACTCGGGCTAGAACGAGGAGCAGAGTCGAACCAGCCGCTGGCACTGGCGGTGGTGGGCGGACTCTGTACGGCAACCCTTTTGTCTCTGTTTTTGGTTCCAGCCCTGTTTACGCTGCTTGGGACGGCGGGTGTTTCGCATGTGAAACATCCTGAAACATAGTGGCCTGGCGCGGTGGGCTTCGTCGAGTGAGCCGGTCGAAAGTAGTTGATGGCATGAGCGTTGCTCATACATCGAATCAAATCAGTCATCCGGCGTTCGCCGGTGCTTCCTTTGGAGAACTCTCACATGCGCATCCAGACCTTTTTCGATCCGCCGACCTTCACACTCACCTACGTTGTCTATGACGCGGACAGTCATGATGCGGTCGTGATTGATCCAGTCCTTGACTATGATCCGCAGTGGTCGCAGACCTCGCTCGACTCCGTTGAAAAAGTCAGCGCGTTTCTCAAGTCCGAAGGACTGACGCTGCGTCACATCCTAGAGACCCATGCCCACGCCGATCACTTGACCGGAGCGCAGTCTCTGCGGCATCGCTTTGGCGCTCAGGTGGCGATTGGTCAGCGAATTACCGAAGTGCAAGCGGTCTTTAAGCACATCTTCGGACTCCCAGATGGCTTTGCCACCGATGGGAGTCAGTTTGATCGGCTCCTAGCCGATGGGGAAGGGTTACATTCCGGAACTCTGCTTGTGGAGTCGATCGGAACACCGGGACATACTCCCGCGTGTCTAACCTTTAAGATCGGCGATGCGCTGTTTACCGGCGATGCGCTGTTTATTGAAGACTACGGAACGGGCCGCTGTGACTTTCCGGCCGGCAGTGCCGAGGAACTGTATCACTCCATTTCTGACAAGCTCTATGCTCAGCCCGATTCCAGCAGAGTCTTCGTCGGCCACGACTATCAACCAGGAGGCCGTCCGCTTCGCTACGAGACGACGATTGGCGTGAGCAAACAAGCCAACATTCACATCAAAGCAGATACCACCAAAGAGCAGTTTGTCTCGTTTCGACAGAGTCGTGACAAGACGCTTGCACCACCCCGTCTGCTGTATCCCAGCGTGCAAGTGAATGTTGATGCTGGGCGGTTGCCAGCTCCGCAAAAGAACGGAATCCGCTATCTTCAGATTCCCATCAATCTGAAACAGCCAACGGCAGATAGCGGGGGTCCGCCCGAGCAACCCGCGAAGTAGGGGCTTCACAAGGAACCGCTTGGTCAAGTCAGGAGTCGCACAAGGTATAGGAGTGGAGAAGATGAGCCATTCGATCGAAACGCTCTCAGTGGCGCAGCCCGGAGGCTATCGGGATGTATCGCCAACCGATGTGGTGAGAGCGGGTTACCACGACCGCGTCATCGACGTGCGTGAGCCTGCGGAGTTTACCGGTGAGCTGGGACATATGCCGCGTGCCGAGCTGGTGCCGCTGGCCACGCTCGGCGCGGTCGCAGCAAGCTGGAATCGGGAACAACCTATTCTACTGGTGTGTCGCTCTGGGGGACGTTCAGCCCGGGCGGCGCAGCTACTGGCGGGACTCGGATTTCGCAAGCTCTACAATCTGGCTGGAGGCATGCTGGCGCATCAAGCGGCGGGACTCCCGGTGAGCCGTTCCTAGGAGCATGTCGACGTTCCCTAGCGGAGCGGTGCAACCCCGCGCCTGAGTCGATAGCCATCGGCGCGGGCTCCACGACCTTGCGAGATCTCGATGAGTCCGACGCCACGTTGCCATTCGATCGTCGTGAAGTGACCGCTGTTGTGGTTCCAGGTGTAGCGGCAGCGATCTCCCTTGACCACGATCTTGGCGACGGTCAGTGCCGTTTCCTTGTAGGTCTTTGTGCCTTGACTCAGTCCATACAGTGCGCTTGGTTCAAACGGAGGGGGCGCAGTTCCTGTCTTGAGCTTTGCAATCAGCTCTTCCGGCTTGTCGGCGGTGATTCGGATGATCTCTTTGTCTGTCGTCAGAAAATACAGCGGAGACAGAGTCCGCGTCTTTCCGGTCTGAGAGCGGACTTGTTCGAAGGCGATTTGGTACGCTTCCCCCCAAGAGAACTTGGCGACCCGAGTGGTGACGACCCGAGCGCTGAAGGGTAGCTCCTTGGGTCCGATCTCATCACTCCACTCTGTTCCTGAAAACGTTGCCAACGCTCGGTCATCGCTGATGGCGGACAGGAAGGGATGTTTAGCGGTCGCATGGGGAATCTGCGCGGTGAGTCCACCCAGCATCACCAGCACGCCCAAACAGCGTGACAAAAACGCGGAGCGCATTGGGATAGCGCGAACAGAAAAGTAGGACATTGCATAAGTAAAACGCGAGGCAGGGGGTCTGCGCCAGTCTCTTTTTGCCAAGACTGGCCCGAGTCGCAGTTACTGCGTGAAGTGCAGGTTGGGAGGGGCGGCTTTGTCGTCGTGATGTTCAGCGGGGGCCGTTCCTTCGGCGAGCTTTTTGGCTGCTGCCGCTTTGGCCGCCAGCTCTTTTTCATGTTGATCGATGTGGCGCATCATTGGGACCACGCCAAGCTGGGTGTCCTTGTAGTTTGGATCCCAACCACCAGCTCCGTCCGATCGGTACTTGCCCTTTTCGTACTGATTGGTTCCGGCGAACACGTAGGGACTCGCCTGTGCGTGATAGTTGTGATAGCCGAGCCCATTGTAGCGCTCCGCATAGCTGGCCAGCGCTGCCTCATCGGTGGTGTTCTGATCGATCTTGTAGGCGCTCTGCACACCCTTTTTCATTCCGATCGCGTGCTCTGCTGCGGGCTCCCATTCCTTAAAGATCGGAACACCTTGATCGAAGTTTGGCTCGTTGACGGCCTTCTTCCCAAGCGGATCCCCCTGGTGCAAATAGGTTCCGAAGTCACCGGTCGACTCCCGCCAGTGCAGCGATGCGACCATCTTGGCCGGAATCCCGTTCTTGGCCGCCACCTCTTCATAACGCGCTTTGTTCTTGTCCCAGTTCTTGATGAACTGTTCCATGTCGCGCTGCTGAGCGGGGTTTAGGGTATCGGTGGCATTTTTGATTCGCTGCCGATTGTACAGATAGACCGCCGCGAGCTTGGGATCGTCGGGCATGTGGTCGACGTTGTCGTCTGTGCCACTGTCCTTTTCGTTTCCTGGGACGGGCTTGACCGGCGCCTGATCGAGTTTGAGTAGCTGATCCAGCGTCTTGGGTCCAACGACTCCGTCCGCGCCGAGCCCTCCGCCGGTTTGGATCGCCATGATGTAGCCCTCTGTGGACTTGTCCATGACGCCGGTCTGTTCCACATGCAGGCCAAGCTGCTTGAGCTGCTGCTGTAGGACAATGACCTCTGCCCCCTTCTGTCCGGGCTTGAGGATGGTCTTGTGTTCTTTGAGCGCTTCGACTTGGTGGGTAACCTGGGCGTGCTTCTCGGCCTCGGTCTGACCCGGTGCGGTGTCTGTGGCTCCGGGTCCACTGGTCGCCGGAGCTTGTACAGGGGCGGGCGCTGGAGCCTGGACCGGAGCCGGCTTTGGCACCTGGACGGAGGCCGGAGCTGGCGTCTTTGCGGTGACCGGAGCCTGCGCGGCGCTCGGCTCTGTGACCGGAATCGCCCTGGGGATCGGCGGATGATCGGTGGTTGGGGCATGCGCCACTGGGGTGGGCGTATGAACTTCTGGGGCGTGGGCAGCAGGCTGCCGTGGCTGGAAGATCGAATCGATCCGACGGAGGTCAAATAGGGCCATGAACAAGTTATCGCGGCCTATTTTGACGAGTTGCCCATCGGACCCCTGTAGTGCGAACGGCTTGGGCAGACGAACGTGTGAGTCCTCCTACGTATGTGCGGGGTTCACAGTGTGGTCCAGCGATTGTTCCACACAGACTCTCTGCCACAGCGGCATGAGCTGATCGACCACATCGCGAATACGCAGCGCCGCTTCGTCTGCGGGAAGGCTCAGTAGGACCGCAACTTCTCGACGGTAATCGGTGATCAAGGACTGCGACTGCGGACTCCGAGCGCGCTCGGCCAGGAACGCAAAGAAGGCGTCGTGCAGCTTGAACTTCTGTAGATCACGGAGGATCTGTGCACACAGCACGTTGTGGGTGCCCTCCCAGGCTTCGATGACGATG